>CAZBVD010000239.1:0-3228 GCA_964495235.1 uncultured Dysgonomonadaceae bacterium
TGATTGTTTTAATAGGGATTTTTATCTATGATTCTTACATAAGTAAGGATAAGATTTTGACCAATAAAATTATCAATTATCTATAATAGGATGAGATAAAAAAACAAATTGATTGTTTAGCCAAATGTCAATCAGAGATTAACTCAATGAAAAGAGGATTTAATTGAAACAAAAACATAATATTTAAAATCATAAAAGTTCGGTTTATATCAGAACTTTATATACATTTGCAACGTTAATATCATGAGAATTGTAGGAAAGAAGATAATTTTAAAACTCAAAAGAAAAAACATAGGTAATAAAAAACTATGCAATGAAATTGACAAATTAGTAATTGATTTGGAAAACTTCAACCCTAAAGAGAAAAGCATCAATGATATTAGGAATGATGCTGATTGCGTTCATTCAGATGGGTTCTATTTTTTCAATATCAATATTCATCGAACACTAATATTGATTGAATTTGACGTTGATGGAGAAGCTACAATTGTTTGGGCAGGTACTCATCAAGCGTATCAATCGATATTTAAGAACAACAAATCAACCATTGAAAAGTGGTTAAGAACGAAAGGACACATAGAATAATGAAAACTCATTTCGACATAGAGAGTATTATAAAAAAAGGTCGTATCACAAACGAGCTAGACTATGACAGAGCTCTTATAACTGACAGAAAACTACGGCTTCTTGCAAAAGACAGTCCTCACTTTAAAACATTAAGGTCTCAATTACGCAACATAATTGAGATGTATGAAAGTGCTGAATGGAGCGATGTGGACAAAATTGACGACAAGAAGTTAATTGAAAGTGATAAAACTGAACGTATAGCAGAGCAAGAAAGACTGTTTATTGAAAACAGAAAACAAGCAATAAGAAAGAAATTAAAGGAACTTGATTTAACGCAAGAGAACTTAGGTGCAATTTTAGGGCATAAAAGTAAAACCCATATGTCGGAGCTGATAAATGGAATTAAACCATTCACTTTAAGAGATTTAATTGTTATAAATAGGTTGTTTGGTATAGAAATTGATCTGCTAATACCCCGATTTCTTTCAAAAAAAGACCAAGTAGAGATAAAAGAAGCCCTAGATAAATTAGATAAACCAAAGATTAAGCTGTCATGCGATGATTTAGTTTTATGCTAATAGAATAACAACACTTATCTTTAACAAAGGCTATGAGTTTTTATAATAGCAACACCAACACTTGAGTTTCAAGTAAGGTGATGCTATTAAAATCATTTCTTTATAATGGTCTATTTCTCTTCCACCACCTTCATTTTCCTTTTCAGTAATTGAGCATTAAATGCAACAATAATGGTGCTTAAACTCATAAAGACTGCCCCCATTGCCGGACTAATTACAATGCCTGCACTATATAAAACTCCAGCCGCAAGCGGTATTGCAACCACGTTGTACCCAGTTGCCCAAATAAAGTTTTCTATCATTTTTCTGTAAGTTGCTTTTCCAAAAAGCACAAGAGTGGTAATATCTTGTGGATTGCTGTTCACCAATATTATATCAGCAGTTTCTGCAGCAACATCTGTTCCACTTCCAACAGCAATACCTACATCGGCAGTAGCAAGTGCAGGAGCATCATTAATTCCGTCGCCAGTCATGGCTACAAACTCGCCTTTTTGCTGGAGCTCTCTTATTTTGTCCAGTTTCTGATCAGGCAACAAGTCTGCATAATAACCGTCAAGCCCTAGTTCATCGCTCACACTTTTGGCTACTACCTCATTATCACCAGTCATCATAATGCATTTGATGTTATTATCTTGAAGCATTTTAATTGCCTCAAAAGACTCTTCTCTAATCTCATCTGACATGGCTATAAAACCTGCCAGTGTATTATCTACTAAAAGAAATACAACAGTTTCTGCTTCATTTTTATACGCACTGTCAGGTATTTCAATCTTCTTATCTTTGAGATAGCCTGGACTTACAACTTTTATATTCTTGCTTTCAACTTCTCCTTCAATCCCTTTACCCGTAATAGCATTAAAATTATCCACTTGAGGAATTTCAATTTCACTCTCCTTTACTTTATTCATAATACCCATAGCGAGGGGATGTTCCGATCTTGATTCAAGAGCACCTGCATATTTTAGAATATCATTGTCATCAAATTCATCTATGAAGCTACCAAGACGTGTAACTCCAAAATTTCCTTTTGTGAGTGTACCCGTTTTATCGAAAACCATCATCGTTATTTTTCGAGAATTCTCGAAAGCAGTTCGATTACGAATAAGAAGACCACGCTGAGCAGAAATAGAAGTAGATATGGCAACTACCAATGGCACTGCAAGTCCTAAGGCATGGGGACAAGCTATAACCATTACAGTGGCCATACGCTCCATAGCAAAACTGAATTCTTTACCTAAAAGAAGCCACGTAGCAAGTGTAATAAACCCAACTGATAGAGCAATAATTGTAAGCCAGAATGCAATTCTATCAGCCAAGTTTTGGGTTTTTGATTTCACGCTTTGCGCATCGCGCACCATTGTTATTACTTTGTTAAGATAGGCGTTTTCTCCTACTTGTTCTACCTTTACAGTGAGCGAGCCATTACCATTGATAGTACCGCCAATAACCTTGTTATTCTTCTCTTTTTTTACAGGTTTTGCTTCACCCGTAACCATTGATTCGTTTACATTGCTCTGTCCATCAGTTATTAAACCGTCTACAGGTATTTTTTCGCCAGGACGAACAACCACCTGGTCACCTTCTTTCAGTTCATCTAACTTAACATCAACAGTGTTACCATTCTTAAGAAGATGGGCTTCTGAAGGCATTAGCTTCACCAGTTCTTGCAATGAACGCGATGCACCTAATACTGATTTCATCTCTATCCAGTGACCTAACAACATAATATCAACAAGCGTTGCCAATTCCCAAAAGAAAGAAGAACCTTCTAATCCAAAGGTTGTAGCAGTACTATAACCCCAGGCAACCGTGATAGCAACAGCTATCAATGTCATCATACCAGGTTGCTTTTCCTTTAGCTCATCTACAATACCTTTAAGAAAAGGCCAACCACCATAAAAGAAAACAATAGTGGAGAGTCCAAAAAGAATGTACTTATCTACTTCTCCAAAAAAAGCTAATTCGAAACCAAATAGATCTTGGACCATTGGCGAGAGTGCCAATATTGGAAGCGTAAAAATGAGAGATATCCAAAATCTAAGCTTGAAGTCTTTTATCATCATTCTGTGATGATCGGTGTGAT
>CAZBVD010000240.1:0-3220 GCA_964495235.1 uncultured Dysgonomonadaceae bacterium
AGGGAAAACTACTGAGTTGATGAAAGCCTTTGTATATCCCGAAGCACGCTATTCAAATCGTATACCTTTTGGTACAGGGCCGGCTTTGGAGAAGATATTGGCAACGGATGATGGACTTCTACGTGTATACTCGGTAGAGGCTTTTCAAGCATTAAAGGACTTTTTTCTTTTACGAATAAAGTTTTATAAACAGCCTGAAGAGGTATTGTCAGCACTACTAGAGAAGTTACACATTTCTATACAGGAGTTCCTGCAAGACAACAATTTGCTTGCAGCCATAACCGATTGTAACGAGAACTCTGCCTCTATGATTACTTTTGAGAAACGATTTTTTCATCATTTCGATGCTTTTTTCATTATAAAATACCTAAACTTTGCACACAACAGCTATTTCATATTAACTCCTATATATGCAGCAAAAGATAAATTAGGGGCATTGCTTTGAAATGAGTCGTAAATAGAGTATTTTTGCACGTCCTTAAGAAAGTGTTTGGTATAGCTTATGTATCAAATATTTTCATAGAATACACCTTAAAAAATGCAACTATGTTTAATATCAATCTTCTTGAAATAGTAAGTACATTTATTGTGCTTTTTGCCATTATTGATGCTACAGGCTCTGTTCCAATCTTTCTAAATCTTCGTAGTCAAGGTAAAGAGATTAATGCAGCACAAGCATCGATATATTCTTTTGCTATTTTAATTATATTCCTATTTGTAGGGGAGTGGCTTTTGGGTATATTTCAAGTAGACCTCAAATCATTTGCTGTAGCGGGAGGGTTGGTTCTTCTCATTATCTCCATAGAGATGATTTTTGGTGTAGAGATATTTAAAAATGATGGTCCCAAGGAGTCTTCTACATTAGTGCCTGTTGTGTTTCCGCTAATTGCCGGTCCGGGTAGTTTTACTACACTTTTGTCAATGAGGGCTCAAACTGCAACAATCAATATTATTATAGCTGTTCTTGTTAACATGCTGTTTGTCTACTTTGTGTTGAGAAATCTCGACTTGGTGAAAAGAGTTATGGGAGTAGGGGGAGTTTATATAATGCGTAAGATTTTTGGAGTTATTTTACTAGCTATTTCTGTAAGATTGGTTACAGATAATATGAGTGCACTTATTCAACTTGTTTGGTCTAAGTAGCTATAAAATTGATGAAAATAAAAATGAATTGAGGGTTAAAAGCATCTGAGCTTTTAACCCTCAATTTATTAAGTAGTATATAGTTTGCGGGTTGTTTATCTATGTCATGTGCTAAAGTAATTTGACTAATTAAAACCAAAGGACTCCATAATCTTGTCAAAAATTTCAGTATTATTATATACACCAGTAAACTTATCTGCACCAGCCCCATAAGCAAAAACCGGAACCATTACTGCAGTGTGTCCCATTGTTGTATATTTACCACTAACTTTTCCTTTCTCAATACTTCCACCTGTTATAGTCATTCCGCCTGTTTCGTGATCAGCAGTAATTATAACAAGCGTTTCATTGTTAGATGAAGCAAACTCTAGAGCTTTGCCTATAGCACGGTCAAAATCTAGCGTCTCTTGTATTATATAGGCTGTATTGTTAGCGTGACCACCCCAATCAATCATAGAGCCTTCAACCATTAAGAAGAAACCTTTTTTATTATTTTTAAGAATGTCGATAGCTTTTTGCGTTGCTTCGGGTAGCATTTCTCCTCTTTTAGGGTAAGTTTCATTATGCTTCTCTGCTGTAAAAATAGCAATTTTTCCGATGTTTACATTAGCAGCTTCATCAAGCGAATTAAATACAAGATAGTTGTCATGTATGAGTTCATTAAAAAGATTGCGACCATCTTTACGGTTAACAAAATATTTACGTCCACCACCAATAAAAACATCTATATTTGTCCCTATAAAATCTGCAGCAATCTCTTCTTGCATTCTTCTTGAAGGTTGATGTGCAATAAATGAAGCCGGTGTGGCGTGTGTAATAGATGAGCTAGATACTAATCCTGTAGCATAACCTCTAGATTTACTAATCTCTACAATTGTGGGTATAGCTATTTTGTTTGTGTCTACAGCTACTGCTCCATTGTATGTACGCTGACCCGTAGAAAGTGCTGTTCCGCCTGCAGCAGAGTCTGTAATGTAATCATTAGCACTTTGGGTTAGGCTAAAACCAGTAAAAGGCATTTGAGTCATATTTAGTGCCCCTTTATTGGCTGTAAATGCTGAGAAAACCTGAGCAACTCCCATGCCATCACCAATAAGGAGAATAACATTTTTTGGTTGTTCCTTAAAATAGTCGTTTTGTTTTAGAGTCAATACTTCATGGGTCCTTTTGTTGTTTTGTGCTGTAGAAGGAATCCCAATTAATATGAAAAAAATAATACTTAAAAATAGATATCTTATTTTCATAGTTTAGTTTTTATTTAATTGTTAAGTCTAAAATAGGCTGTTAGGTAATAGAACTAACAAAAGATATCTGTAATTGTTTTAAACCTGTTGATTGGGTATAAGAGAACGGACATTTCTACAAGCTCAATGACTATGTTGACTAATAAGGTCATATATCCTTGTTGTTCACCTCTTTTTCTCTTTTCCTTTGCATTTATTAAAGATATATAGAAAGAGAAACACTATAAATATTGTATATTTGTATTCTTAAATTATGTGTTGTTATCAACACATCGGTTTGTATATATAGAAATCAATATAATTATAATTTAAAATTAAAAACATGAGAATTGAAAGTATTATCGGCAGGCAAGTTATAGACTCACGAGGTAACCCTACTGTTGAGGTAGATGTAATGTTAGAATGTGGAGCTTTTGGCCGTGCTTCTGTACCTTCTGGTGCATCAACTGGTGAGAACGAGGCTATTGAGCTTCGCGACGGTGATAAAAAAAGATATGGTGGTAAAGGTGTTTTAAAAGCAGTTGCTAATGTAAACGATGTTATTGGTCCTGAACTTTTGGGTTGGGATGCTTCTCAGCAAGCTGACATTGATGCTAAGCTTTTAGAACTTGATGGAACTAAAACAAAATCTAATCTTGGTGCAAACGCTATGTTAGGCGTATCTTTGGCTGTAGCAAAAGCTGCTGCTGATGCATTAGGAATGCCACTTTACAGATACATTGGTGGTGTAAACGCTGTAACACTTCCTGTACCGATGATGAATATTATCAACGGTGGATCTCACTCTGATGCTACTATTGCATTCCAAGAGTTTATGATTCGTCCAGTTGGTG
>CAZBVD010000241.1:0-3207 GCA_964495235.1 uncultured Dysgonomonadaceae bacterium
TCAGTTTGATTTTATAAAGATAGTTGGTGAAGTTTTGTTGACAAGTATTTTATTGTGTTGTTAACTAAACCATTTCAAAGATATAAAAAAAAGAATTTGCTACTAAATTATTTGAAGTGTTTTTATTGTAGAAAAGACTTTTCATCTGTGAAGGTACATTGTATTGAGAGAATATTTGTATTTTAGCAAAGACACTTACAAAACGATAGAAACCAGGTAGAGTATAAACTGTTAAAAGAAAGGGCGAAAGCATGTGTATAAAACCTTGTTATTTGAAGACCTTAGAAAAAGGAGTTCTTTTACAAAAAGTAGAAGAAGCTGAAAAACATATTACTAATTGTAATCTATGTCCTCATAAATGTGGGGTAAACAGGCTAGAAGAAGTAGGTATATGTAAAGCCAATCATAGGGCTATTGTATCAAGTTATGGACCTCATTTGGGTGAAGAGAGAGTTCTTGTAGGACAGAGGGGTTCTGGAACAATATTTTTCGGATATTGTAATTTGAGCTGTGTTTATTGTCAAAACTACGAAATAAGTGTGTATGGTGAAGGAGACATAGTTTCGAATGAAACATTGGCCCAGATAATGCTTTCATTACAAAATGATTATGGCTGTCATAATATAAACTTAGTTACTCCTACTCATTTTGTGCCTAATATATTAGAGGCAGTTTATCTGGCAGCCCAAAGTGGCTTGAAGATTCCTATTGTATATAATTGTGGTGGCTATGAGTGTGTAGAAACACTAAGACTTTTAGATGGAGTAATAGATATTTATATGCCCGATTTTAAATATGCTTCTGCTGAGTTTGGGCAAAGGTATTCAAAGGTGCCAGATTACCCGAAAAGAGCGAAAGAGGCTTTAAAAGAGATGGATAAGCAAGTAGGTGGTCTTAAAGTAGATTCTAAAAACAGTGCCTATAGAGGTTTGTTAATTAGACATTTAATGTTGCCTGGTGGGTTAGAAGACACTAAAGAGGTGTTGGGTTTTATTAAGAAGGAGTTGTCTTCAGATGTTTTAGTAAACCTAATGAATCAATACTATCCTAGCCATAAGGCTTTTGAATATAAAGAGATAGCCAAGCGGTTAGTTTTAATGGAGTATAAAGAAGCTTACAGTTATGGTGAGAAGTTAGGGTTAAGGTTGATATAGTAGATGGTTACATAACACAATCAAATATCCATATCAATTAGCATTTATTACTCAAAAAAAGACTTTTCATCTGTGAAAATATGTTGTATTCAAAAAGTATTCGTACTTTAGCAGCGTTAACATATTTCAATATCATTAGATAGAGGAATGCCGTTTTTTAATCTTAGAAACTATTTATTGATAACTTAACATCAATAGTTATGATGACTAAAAATCAAACTGGTTCAAAGAGTCTACGCTTATTCGCTTTAGCCTTTACCACCGCTTTGCTTTTATTTACTACTTGTATGTCTGTAGATGAGGATTTTCTGCAATCGAAGCTAACTATTGGTGGTGATAATGAAACTTTATTTGAAAAGGATGGAGGCATTAGAACTTTTGAGGTGGAAAGCAATCGTGATTGGAGTGTGAAAGTTGTATCAGGGGCTGATTGGATTGCTGTTAATCCTATGAAAGGTTCTAAAGAGACTACAAAGTTGACAGTTACTGTAAAAGAAAATGAGGGCGATACGCGCGAGGGTTCATTTAAAGTTACCTGTGCATCAACAGATAAAACTATAACCATTACTCAGAAAGGGAAAAATGCTCCCAGTCTTGAATATATTTCCATCAAAGACATTCGCAATATGTATACCGATAGTGGTAAAAGCGAAATGATAATTGATGAGCCACTGATGCTTAAAGCTGTTGTGATTTCAGATAGAATTGGTGCAAACAGGTCGGCTAAAAGAGATGGTTTTATTCAGGATGACGCTGGTGGCGGGATAGCCTTTCGTGTAACACAAAACGAAACTCCATTTGATATGGGAGACGAGTTGGCTATTAATCTTAAAGATGCAAAGATTCACTATTATGAGTATGCTGGAATATTGCAACTTATATTTTCGAAGATGGATGCAGAGGTTATAGACGAAAATAGATCAGTTTCTCCAAAAGAAGTTACAATTGAAGAACTGCATAGTGGGGTGTATGATGGCACGCTTGTGATAATTAATGATGTACAGTTTAAAGAGTATAAAGACCTTAATTACTATTCTGGTGAAGGAAATGCAACCAGTCGTTTACTTGAGTCTGTTGATGGCGGTAGTATTCAATTGAAAACAACCAAGAACGCCAACTTCAAAAATGAAGCTTTACCTCCAGGAAAGGGCAGTATTGTTGCCATTGCATCATTTTGCAAGGAGAATTGGGAGCTTCAATTGCGCAACTTAAGTGATGCAAAAGGGATGAGCAGTGATGTGTCAACTCGATTTTTGCAAAAAGAACCTCCTGTTGAAGGCCATAAAATAACTATTGTTAATTTGAGAGCAAAGCTTAAAGATGAAGCTGTGCTGGAAGATGAAAACTATATAGAAGGAGAGGTAATATTAAATGCTTTTAATGGAAATTTGCCCCAGAATGAAGTCTGTTTAGCTGATGAAACTGCTGGTTTATCGTTACTCTTTTCTGATAAAGAGAACGTGTTGACCAATGTGCCTATTGGAGCAAAAGTGAAGGTGCTATTAAAAGGTATACAAGCTAAAGAGCTTAATGGGCTATTGCAAATAGGAGACAACAATACGCTTACTACACAAGCTGTAACTATAATTGAGGAAAAAGCATCTGCTCCCTTACAACCTAAAGTTGCCACAATAGACGAACTGTTATCCGGCAAGTATCAATCGGAGCTGGTGAAGATTGAAAACGTGCAGTTTAAAGAAGTTGGGATTAAGTATGTTGGCAGTCCATCTATTGTTAATCGTGCTGGCAAAGAGGTTTCTGTTTGTACGAGAAAAGAAGCGGGTTTTGCAGATAAAGTTGTTAAAGAGGGTGTGGGTGCTTTTGTAGGAATTGCAAGTTTTAATAAAATACCGCAGTTACTTATAAGATCAATAGACGATTTAGCAGACATGAAAGACGATCGTTTTGATGCAACCTCTCCTTATATTATCTCCAATAAAAAAGAAATTACTTTTGAAGGCTACGGTGGAGTAGAAAACGTGGCTATTACTGCTAACGTAAATTGGTACGTGCTGAGTGATGGTGCTTGGTTGTCAATAACTCCTTCAAGTGG
>CAZBVD010000242.1:0-3196 GCA_964495235.1 uncultured Dysgonomonadaceae bacterium
CATAGCTGTCTTGAATGTTTAAACAACGTGCTCCGTTGTAGGTAATCAAATCAAAATTTGACTCTACATCTTTTGCAGACATAATTTGAGCTAAATGAATTCCATTATCAAGAATATTCATCATATTACCATTACCCATTGGATACCATGGGTCGTTGATAGAGTCTTGTGCAAATGCAACATTTATACCATATTCAATTAATTCCTTTACCCTAGTTAGTCCACGACGTTTAGGATAGGTGTCTTGACGACCTTGCAGATAAGCATTCTCTGTTGGGCAAGAGATGAAGTTCATTTTGCTTTTTTGGAAAAGGTCAAGCATTCTGAAGGCATATGAATTGTCTGCCGAACCAAACGAACAGGTATGACTTGCTGTAGTACGTGAGCCATAATCCTCCATAAGCACAAGGGCATTCAATAGCTCCACAAAACGTGAATGTGTATCATCTGTTTCATCGCAATGTACATCAATCAACTTGTCATATTTTAATGCCAACTTAACAATATCGTGGACAGACTTATCTCCAAATTCTCTGGCAGGTTCATAATGTGGAATTCCTCCCACAATATCAGCACCCATTTTAAGCGCTTCTTCCACTAATTCCAATCCACCCTTATAAGTGTACATACCTTGCTGTGGAAAAGCAACAATTTGAATATCTACAATGTTTTTCAAATCTTCTTTCATTTCCAACAAGGCTTTGAGTGCCGTGAAGTTTGGATCTGTAACATCTATATGTGTTCGGATATGCTGCACCCCTTGAGACACCTCGTCTTTAATACCTTTGAGTGCTAATTTCTTCACACTCTCTACCGTCAAGGTCTCTTTAAACTTTGGCCACAATTCAATAGCTTCAAACAGCGTGCCTGAGCCAGCTCCTTCTTGTCCGAGTTCTGACAATGTATACACATAGTCTAAATGCAAATGAGGATCTACATAAGGAGGCATCACAAGTTTTCCTTGCAAGTCAATCTCTTCTTCACATTTAGGCAAATTACTTCCAATCTGAGTAATTTTTCCATTTTCAACAATCATCTCAGTTGCTGTATCGTTGCGATAAATTTTCGCATTAAAAAATTTTTTCTTCATATTCGATTTTGTTTATGTAACATTTGATACTTCTAGTTAGTAATAAGCTTCAATATAAGGACTTTTTTTCATTAATAATCTACACCCACTATAAATATATATAACGCAATTGAAAATTAAGAGTGTTTCTAAAGTAAGCCCCATAATGATAATTGAAAATAATCGCTTTTTTTAGTGTTTTATTCAATAATGGTCTTTAATGTAAGGTTCACTCTTGGTGTAGTTATCTTCTTGCTCTTTGGCAAGGTGTGTTGCCAAAAAGTTTGAGTGGTGCCTTTCATTATTAACAGACTACCATGTTCTAAAAACAGCTCCACTTTCTCTTTGCTCTCTTTATGCTTGAATATGAACTTGCGTTTTGCTTCAAAGCTTATTGAAGTTATTGCTCCATCATTCTTCAACTCAGGTTCCGTATCAGTGTGCAACCCCATTCCCTCATCTCCGCTGTGGTAAAGATTGAGAAGGCAAGAATTGAAAGTTTCACCAGACTCTTTTTCTATCGTTGCTTTCAGTGCTAACAGTTCTTTTGTCCAAGGCATAGCCTCTTTTGCAGTGTTCGAATAGGTATATTTAACAGGTTTCTCACCATACTCCCTACTTTTCGTTTGGTAATGATTCTCTTGCCAAACATGACTAATTCGTCATTCCGCCAATCTATGGTTTCCAATAGTTTGCTGAGATAAAAGTCAGCTTGTTCTTCCGTCCATAGTTGGCCCTAGTAATTTACAATTCCATCAAAGGGAAGGATGTTATGTTGTGTTTATGTATTCATAAATCTATTGTACTAACTGTTTTGTGTGTTATTTGCGGTAAATATACGAAACAATCTCCGCAAATTTAATGGGAGTAAAGTTACAAATTATTCTCTGCCACCTCCATGTTTACATCTATAGAAAACCTAAAACAATTATTGTTTTATAATATATAAATAATGTAAGTATTTTCACAAAGTTGCGAACTAAAACTCATATTAAACCGTTATACTTTATACACTATGCTAATCTATAAGCACATAGTTATTAATTAAAAACAAAAAATTATGGGAAACTTACTTTACATTATTGCAGTGATACTTATAATTGGATGGGCTGTTGGATTTATTGGATACAGTGCCGGTGGTCTTATTCATATTCTACTAGTAATTGCAGTGATTGCGATTATATTAAGGTTAATCCAGGGAAAAAGACCTGTTTAAGACAAAAAAGATAGTTTTAATTGAATCATTTTTTCTCTGCAAATAAAATAATTACATATCCTCAGAAGGTGCGGAAGATGGTTTGTGAAAGCCTTTCCTGCACTTTCTTATTTGTAGTACTATGTTACATCTTTATTCTCTCACTTCAATTGTAAATTGTGCTTCTATTAAGTGAAGTCTCATTCATGCAAAAACGATGAACTAAAATTAAGAGCACATTATTACTCCTTTATATTTTATGCTAATTTTTAAGCATAAATTATTACTTATTAAAAGCATAAATTATAAAAGCATGTTTTTTGTAATTATAGTAATACTTGTTATCGGATGGAGTGTTGGTTTTTTCGCATTAAAAATTGCTGCTGAACTTATTCACATTCTTCTTGTAGTTGAAGTGATTGCAATTATAATCAGCTTTTTCAAAGGCGGAAAATCCGCCAAAGGATAACAAGGATTAAAAACATAAGACAAAAAACATAGTTCTATTCAAAAAAAGAGACAAGCCTATAAAAGCTTGCCCCTAATTTCATTTTCTTGCTAAATTACCTAAGTACTCTAGTCACATCCTTTATCTAATCTTGAGAGATAAAATGCGGTTGAATTTAAAACACCTATAGGTTTATTTTAATTTCTTATAAATTACGAAATAAGGCTTGTAAATAAATCTTTATCCTCATTCAAGTATAAGAATTCATATTTTCTATCTTTTAATTGTTCCTCTAGTTTAATCAAATCATTTGGGTCTTTCAATTCAATTCCTACTACGGCAGGACCAATTTCTCTGTTGTTCTTTTTTGAATACTGAAAGTATACAATATCATCATTGGAACCTAAAATGTCATTTACAAACTCTTTAAATGCTCCTGGTCGCTGAGGAAATTGCACTAGAAAATAATGTTTCAGTCCTTCGT
>CAZBVD010000243.1:0-3192 GCA_964495235.1 uncultured Dysgonomonadaceae bacterium
CGCTCTATTCCTTCAGGAATTTTTCAGGGTGGCAAGATAAACCTCATTGGCAACGGTGTGGTTCTTGATCCTGCACTATTCAAGGCAGAGGTAGAAGCACTTGAGGCGTCAGGTCACTCACTTACCGACAGGCTCTATATTTCTAAAAAAGCCCATCTTATATTGCCCACACATCGTTTGTTGGATAGTGCTAGCGAAGCCGGCAAAGGTGATGATAAAATTGGCACAACAGGAAAAGGAATTGGCCCTGTATATACCGATAAGACTAGTCGTAATGGACTGAGGGTAGGAGATATACTTAATAATTTTCAAGAGAAATACGATAAGGCAGTGAAGAGACACAAAGAGATGCTTGACAACTGCAATTTCAATTACGATAATCTTGCAGAGCTTGAAGAGGAGTGGTTTGCTGGTGTAGAAAAACTCAAAACCTTCAAGATAATTGATAGCGAGCAGTTTGTAAATAATCAAATAAAACAAGAACGCAGTATTCTGGCCGAAGGAGCACAAGGCTCACTCTTAGACATCGATTTTGGAACTTATCCATTTGTAACCTCTTCCAACACAGTTTGTGCAGGAGCATGTACAGGTTTGGGCATTGCCCCAAATACCATTGGCGAAGTGTTTGGTATATTCAAAGCATATCTCACGCGTGTAGGTAGTGGTCCATTCCCGACAGAGCTTTTTGATGAAGTGGGCAAGGAGATGGCTGTCAAAGGCAACGAGTTTGGTTCGGTTACAGGTCGTCCACGTCGATGTGGTTGGATTGATTTGGTAGCACTCAAATACAGCATTATGGTTAATGGTGTTACTCAGCTTATAATGATGAAATCTGATGTTCTTGACGATTTTGATACTATTAAACTGTGTGTAGCTTATGATATTAATGGAGAAAAAACCGAGACTCTCCCATTTGAGCTAAACGAAGATATAATACCTGAGTATGTAGAGTTGCCAGGATGGAAGGTTGATATGACAAAAATGCGATCGGAGAATGAATTCCCGGAAGAGTTCAATGCATTTTTAAGTTTCCTTGAAGAGGAGTTAGAAGTTCCCATCAAAATTGTATCAGTAGGTCCGGATAGGGCACAAACAATTATTAGATAAGTGTGGTGTGTGATATTAGGTGTTAGCACACCTAATATCTATTCATAATAAACAGCGGCACACTTTTTGCACATACATAACTGATAAGAATTTACAAAGCAATAAACAATTAAATAATAAAGATATGTATTGGATTTTATTTATAGGTATAGCCTTGGCTAGTTGGGTTGTTTCATCTCAACTACAAAGCCGATTCAAGAAATACAGTAAAATACCACTGTCTAATGGTATGACAGGGAAAGATATAGCAGAGAAAATGTTGCATGATAATGGTATTTATGATGTGCAAGTTGTATCTGTACGTGGAAGTTTGACGGACCACTACAATCCTGCTAATAAAACAATTAACCTGAGCGAGCCTGTGTATAATATGAATAGTGTAGCCGCTGCTGCTGTTGCTGCACACGAAACGGGTCATGCCGTGCAGCATGCACGCTCCTATGCTCCACTCAAAATGCGTTCGGCATTAGTTCCTGCAGTATCCTTTTCATCTAAATGGGTTACATGGATTCTATTGGGGGGAATATTAATGATTAAACAATTCCCAATGCTTATCTGGTTTGGTATTGCACTATTTGCAATGACTACATTATTTAGCTTTGTAACACTTCCTGTAGAAATTAATGCTTCGCAACGTGCCTTAGTATGGTTAAGCTCAGCGGGAGTAACTAATGTAAGGAATCATTCAGAAGCACAAGATGCACTTAAATGGGCTGCATATACCTATGTGGTTGCAGCATTGGGCTCGTTGGCTACTTTGATTTACTATGTGATGATTGCATTGGGCAATCGCAGGTAAGAACAAGAGATAAGGAACAAGAAGCAAGAGATAAGGAAATGGCGGTCACTGAGCGGAGTCGAAGTGTATCCTTCATATTTTAAAAAAAGGAAGGAGAGCGAATGCACTTCTTGACATTTAGTTTTAGAAAATAATATATAAAGACGAAAGAATGTTGCACAGCAACATTCTTTCGTCTTTTTTGTTATTAGTTTAGAAACAAACTATAAACAATATATGGCTATGAAAACAATACTAATAACTGGTGGATCGGGCATGATTGGGCAACGACTTTCCGAATTACTTATAAAAAAAGGATATGATGTAATATGGCTTAGCCGCGAAAAGTATGTAAAGGCCGGCATACCACGTTATAAATGGGACCTTCTTAAAGGTAAAATTGATGAAGAGGCTCTGGAGGAGGCCGATGTTATTGTTCACTTAGCAGGAGTGAGCATTGCTGATGGAAAATGGACCGAGGCCCGCAAACGCATGATTGTGGGGAGCAGGGTGCGCTCTGCGCAACTGCTGTTGGATAAGCTAAAGAAGATGGATACCAAAGTTGATGCTTTTATATCTGCATCGGCGGTGGGGTATTATGGTGCTGTTACTACCGATAAAGTATTTACAGAAGATGATAAGCACGCCAACAACGATTTCTTGGGCGAGACCTGTTACAAGTGGGAGGAGCAAGCAAAAGAGTTTACCACCCAGTTGGGCATTCGCTCAGTAAGTATTCGTACTGGTGTTGTATTATCAAAGGGTAGCGAGTTGATAAAAAAAGCTGTTCTTCCTACTAAATTCTGGTTGGGCGCTCCACTTGGCAAAGGTTCTCAATATATGCCTTGGATTCATATCGACGATTTATGTAAGATTTACATAAAAGCCATTGAAGATGAAACTATGACTGGTGCATACAATGCAGTAGCCCCAGAGGATACTACCAACGCCGAATTTATGAAAACTGTTGCCAATGTATTGAAGAAACCAATGTTCTTACCACCTGTTCCAGCGTTTGTTTTTAAGCTGTTTTTAGGCGAAGCCGCTCAAATAATATTAGAGGGTAGTCGCATCTCTTCTCAGAAGATACAAGATGCAGGGTATGAGTTTAAATATAAAACGTTGAGTAGAGCGCTTAAAAAGATTTTGCTCAAAGGAAGAAAAAGAAAGTTGTAAAAGGTCTGCTCATAATAGACTTGCCCATAAAACACCCTCTGTTTTATGGGCAATTGCTTTGCAGATGTTGCTTTAAAAAGTATTGTAATATCTTTTGTTTTAATTATCTTTGTATTTCTAAATATTGGCAA
>CAZBVD010000244.1:0-3188 GCA_964495235.1 uncultured Dysgonomonadaceae bacterium
TCGTTCAAACCTTTTAGTTTGGTGAGGTCTATATCAGAAATGGGGAACATGGGGTGCTCTTCAAGCTTGCTCCATTCATCTCTTGTGAAACTTCTGAATGGTGAATAGGTAGCCTTATAAGGAGCTTTTTTCATTAGAGGTTGTATTTGTAGTTATTAATATTTGCGCAAAGTTAAAATGTTTGTTTATATCTACCATACTTTTGTTGAAATAAAAAAAGCCGATGGTAGTTACATCCATCAGCTTCTTGTTTAGTTTTATAAATTCAATGCTTTTTAAAAGCAATCTTATTTTTATTTGTTTAAACTTTCATAGTTGCGCTTTATAAACTCATTAAGAGCTTCGCCTTTGAGCATACCGTTTGAAAGTAATGCAAGGTCTATTAACTGGCGCAATGTTGTCTTTTCCAAAGCATATTTTGGGAGCTCCTCTTTCTCTTTCGATTCTGTTTCGCTAATCATTTCAGCTATAAGAGGGTGGTCGATATTTAGAACTACTTGGTATGTGTCGGGCATTTCGCCATAAAAAGCCATACCTGGTTGCATCTGCGCCATCTCTTTCATTCTTCTTGAGAATTCATTTTGAGTAATTTGGATAGGTCTCCCTGTTTCGCCAAGAGCTTTATAGTCTACTGTAAACTCAGTTTTATCTATTTTTGGTAGCTGTGATTTTACTACTTCATCAATATTCTCTTTTTGCTTGTCGGTTAAATCTACTTTTGCAGACTCTTCTTTAACAATAATGTTTTCTGCAGTGTTGCTATCCACTCTGATAAAACGACTCTTTTCAAGTTTTTGCTCTAAAAGTCCTACCCAATGTGCATCAAGTTGCCCGTCCATTAATAATACATCATATCCTTTTTCTTTTGCAGCATCTATAAATGTAAACTGGTCATCTTTATTGCTTGCATACAGATATGTTACATTGCCATCTTTGTCTGTTTGGTTTTCTTGTATGAGTGTTTTATACTCGTCAAGGGTGAAATGTTTTCCATCAATATTCTTTACTAGAGTAAACTTTTCAGCTCTTTCGTAAAACTTTTCATCAGTAAGCATTCCATACTCTACAAACAAGTTTAAGCTATCCCATTTTTCTTCGAATTCATTTCTGTCCTTCTTGAAAATCTCTTCTAATCTATCAGCTACTTTCTTGCTTATGTGATTGGAAATCTTTTTTACATTATGATCGCTTTGCAGGTATGATCTAGAAACATTCAGGGGTATGTCTGGTGAGTCAATCACACCATGCAATAGAGTTAAAAACTCTGGCACTATGCCTTCTACTGAGTCTGTCACGAAAACCTGATTGCTATATAACTGTATTTTGTTTCGTTGTAAATCTATATTGCTTTTGATGCGAGGGAAGTATAAGATACCTGTCAAGTTAAATGGATAGTCAACATTTAGATGAATCCAGAAAAGCGGCTCTTCGCTCATTGGATACAATTCCCTGTAAAAGTTGAGATAGTCTTCTTCTTTCAACTCATTTGGTCTGCGCATCCATGCAGGAGTTGTGTTGTTTATGACATTGTCTTGGTCTGTCTCTTCATTTTTGCCGTCTTTCCATTCTTGTTTTTTACCAAAAACAATGGGTACAGGTAAAAACTTGCAATACTTATTGAGTAGGGTGGTTATTTTGTGTTTTTGTAAGAACTCTTTATTTTCATCGTCAATATGAAGAACAATGTCAGTGCCACGAGTATCTTTTTCTATTTTTTCGATAGTGTATTCTGGTGAACCATCGCATGACCATTTTACAGCTTCTGCACCTTCTTTATAAGATAGTGTTTTTATCTCTACTTTTTTAGCTACCATAAAGGCAGAATAAAAACCAAGTCCAAAGTGTCCAATAATTGCATTGGAGTCGTCTTTATATTTATCTAAAAAATCGTTGGCAGACGAAAGAGCAATCTGATTGATATATTTGTCAATCTCTTCAGCAGTCATGCCAATTCCTTTGTCTGATATAGTAAGTGTGCCAGCTTTTTCATCTGTAGATACACGAACTGAAATATCGCCTAAGTCTCCTTTAAATTCACCTACAGAAGAGATAGTTTTCATTTTTTGTGTAGCATCTACAGCGTTTGATACTAGTTCGCGTAAAAATATTTCATGATCGCTGTACAGAAACTTTTTTATAATGGGGAATATATTATCTGTTGTAACCCCTATTCTTCCTTTTTGTGTCATAATTATTTGAATTTTATATTATTGTCTATATTACGATATGCAAAAAAGGTGCCAATTTATCTCTTCTGTTAAATTAATATCAATAAAGTTCTATTTGTGTATAGTATTGGCTCTCTCTTTCTTTTCTCTTTGTGATAGCATATGCTTGTTTGAATTGTTTGAATAAGTCAATAAGTCCTTATTATTATGTAGTTATATGGCTTTGTTTATGTATGCATAGACAATATCAATGAGCTCAATATAGCCTAAAAGACATAGCAAACATATTTATATTAACTGATAGTCAACGCGTTAATTATTTAACATGCAGATACAACATTCTTTAACTGATTATATTTGGTTTTTACTATAACTGTGAAAGTTAAATTGTTTATCTTTGTTTGTATTAGGTGATAAAGTATTACACAATCATTCATTCACTTTATGATTTAAAGAACACAATTATGAAAGAAAACAATTTATTTGAAAATAATCTTCTCAGTCTACAGAATAACATGTTGAATTTTGCACTATCGCTAACTACAGATAGAGAGGCTGCTAAAGATTTACTACAGGAGACCACCCTTAGAGTTTTAGACAATAAAGAAAAATATTACGAAAATGTAAACTTTAAAGGATGGGTGTTTACAATTATGCACAACATATTTGTAAACAATTATCGTAAAATTGTGAGAAGTCAAACAATCATTGATAGAACTGAGAACTTGTATCACTTAAATCTTCCTCAAGATTCAGGGTTTGATACACCCGATGGCGCATACACTATTAAAGAGATAAACAAAGCCATCAATAGTTTTACAGATGAATATAAGGTTCCATTTTCAATGCACGTTTCAGGATATAAATATGAAGAGATAGCACAACACTTGGGTTTGCCAATTGGAACTGTGAAAAGTAGAATCTTTTTTGCGAGAAAAAGATTACAAGAGATGCTTAAAGATTTCAGGCATTATGCTGAGTAGTTCTATAAACAACTGAAGTTTAATTATAAACAAAAAA
>CAZBVD010000245.1:0-3179 GCA_964495235.1 uncultured Dysgonomonadaceae bacterium
ACTATCATCCATAAATACAAAAATACAATCATTTATGTAGAATATAGATTATTTAGAACCTCAATGTTAGAAAAACAGAAAAGCAACACCTTTTAAGTGCTGCTTTTCTTTTTCTAATAAAATTCTTTAGCTACAGGATATATTTAGTTAATGGTTTATCCACATTTAGATGCGCCACAATTACGACATGTTAAACATCCTTCTTGATACACAAGTGTTTCATGATTGCACACAGGACACATTTCTCCCTTAGCTTCTGTTTCGCTGGGCAAATATCTCTTCAAAGCACGCTCTACACCATTCTTCCATGTGTTTATAGTTTCATTATCAAGCTCTAAACCCGAAACAAGCTTTAACACCTGATCAATTGGCATGCCATATCGCAGCACTCCAGAAATTAGTTTTGCATAATTCCAATACTCAGGGTTAAACATCCCGTCAAGTCCTTCAATTGTAATTTTGTATCCTCTTCTATTTCTGAACTGAAAGTCGTAGCGTTTATTACCGTCTTGATCATAAGCTTTGATAACTGTTCCTGCTGTTACTCTTTTTGGAAGAAGAAGCCCATCATCCTCATCGGCAATACCAGTAAAAATTTCATAAGGACGATCATTTAACAATCCAATAACTGCAATCCACTTCTCTTTATTGTTCTGGAAGCGAATAACTTCAGCTGGCAACTCAATTGGTCTAGAAGTCACGACCTTAGGAAGTTCAAAACAATCTTCCTCTTTCTCTTTTTCTGGGTCGTTAGCAATTAACACACCTGCGCGAGATCCATCTCTATATACTGTACATCCTTTACAGCCACTTTTCCATGCCTCTAGGTATAGTTGACCAACAAGCTCCTCGGTTGCATCACTTGGCAAGTTAATGGTTACACTTATCGAGTGGTCTACCCACTTCTGTATTCTTCCTTGCATTTTCACTTTTTTCAACCAATCAACGTCGTTTGCAGTAGCTTTATGATAAGGAGATTTTGCCACTAAATCATCTAACTGGCTATTAGTATAATCTCTATGTACAGAGTGATTATTAGCCTCCATCCAAGTACGAAACTTGTGATGAAACACTACATATTCTTCCCAAGAATCACCATTTTCATCTACAAAATCTATTTTAGCTTTAACATCACTAGGATTAACTTTACGTCTACGTTTATATACTGGCATAAAAACAGGCTCGATGCCCGATGTGGTTTGCGCCATTAAGCTTGTAGTACCAGTAGGAGCAATTGTAAGGCATGCAATGTTTCGTCTGCCATATTTAACCATATCTGCATATAGTTTCTCATCAGCATCTTTCAATCTATTAATAAAAGGATTATTAGCTTCTCTATCCTTATCAAAAATCTCAAACGCTCCTCGCTCTTTAGCTAACTCTACAGATGATGCATAAGCACTAAGAGCAAGTCTTTTGTGAACTTCTTCAGAGAAGTCTGTTGCTTTTTCAGTACCATATGTAAGCCCCATAGCTGCTAACATGTCTCCTTCTGCTGTTGTTCCTAAACCTGTTCTACGTCCTTGAAGAGTTTTTATCTTTATTTTTTCCCACAAATGACGCTCGGTGCTTTTCACCTCTTCTACTTCCGGATCATTATTAATCTTTTCAAGAATTCTCTCAATTTTCTCTGCCTCAAGATCAATTATATCATCCATCACTCTTTGTGCTATTCTCACATGCTTTGCAAACAGCTCAAAGTCAAAATATGCATCTTTTGTAAACGGATTCACTACATACGAGTAGAGATTAATAGCCAATAAACGACAACTATCATAGGTACACAATGGAATTTCTCCACAAGGATTTGTTGACACTGTCTCAAACCCAAGGTCTGCATAACAGTCAGCAACCGACTCATTAATGATTGTGTCCCAAAACAACACACCTGGCTCAGCAGATTTCCATGCATTGTGCACAATCTTAGACCACAATTCTTTTGCTTTAATCTCTTTCGAATATTTTGGATTTTCTGCTTTAATAGGATATTGTTGCGTGTACATGCTATCGCTTTCAACAGCTTGCATGAATTCATCATCAATTTTCACTGAAACATTTGCTCCTGTAACTTTACCCTGCTCCATCTTTGCATCAATAAAATCTGCTGAATCTGGATGCTTAATAGAAACAGAAAGCATAAGCGCACCACGTCGGCCGTCTTGAGCAACCTCGCGAGTAGAATTTGAATAACGCTCCATAAAAGGCACTAAACCTGTTGAAGTAAGTGCAGAGTTTTTCACAGCAGATCCTTTAGGTCTGATATGAGAAAGATCATGGCCTACTCCTCCGCGCCTTTTCATCAATTGCACTTGCTCCTCATCAATACGAATAATACCTCCATAAGAATCTGCAGTACCTTCCATACCAATAACAAAACAGTTGGAAAGTGAAGCAACTTGATAGTCATTACCAATTCCGGTCATTGGGCTACCTTGTGGTATTAAATAATCAAACTTATTGAAAAGATAAAACAGATCTTCTTCACTAATAGGATTTGGATATTTGTTTTCTATCCTAGCAATTTCTTTAGCCATGCGCCAATGCATATCGCGAGGCGATTCTTCATAAATATTGCCATCACTATCTTTAAGAGCATACTTGCTAACCCAAACTTTGGCTGCTAACTCATCCCATTTAAAATAAGCATGTGATGCTTTATACGCCTCATTAAATGTGTAAATCCTTTTTTTCATTGATCGAAGATGTTATATAATGTTTATTTATCAATTAACTACAACTGCTATTTCTGTTTTCAGAAACGAACTACAATGATAAATAAAAGAATTGGAACTACCCAATAAATATCTTTCAAAATGATCTTTTTGTTGATAAGTTTTTAATCGAAAAACTCATTGCGCTGACAACCAGACACTTGCCACATTGCAACACAATAATAAACCTACACTTTTAATCATTGCATTTTAAAAGAAATTTTAAGTTACATGAAGCTCTCTGCAAATAGACTAGCTTTAAGTATGTTTCAATTTACACTTGTTTTTCACAAAACTATACAAATAGTTGTACAATACTTACATAAGCCAATTCTATATAAGCTCTTAACATCAAATAAGTCAAGCAGAAATAAAACGGATTATTGGATCGTAAATGCAAGTATATAAAACACAATAAGTTTAGAATGGATACCCAATGGCAAAATGCAACGCAAACTTATCAGAAAA
>CAZBVD010000246.1:0-3152 GCA_964495235.1 uncultured Dysgonomonadaceae bacterium
TTACAAGCAACTTAATGGCGCAAAACACCATAACAAAACCTTTTACAATAAAAGCAGGATATCTGCAAACTGACTTGCATGGCGATGATATCGATTTCCTATCAGTTGATGGAGAAACTACAGCTTTGAATAGTTTTTTGATTGGAATAGAGTATCATTCAGAAGTTAGTAAATTCTTATCTTTTAAACATGAATTGAACTTCAATATAAGTGGTGCAGAAGTACTATTGAATGATGATATTAATGGAGAGTATAAATCTACATTGAGGATGAATTCTTTGCAATTGCAACCACTAAATGTAACCTTTAGGGTTAAAGGCTTTCAAGTTTATGCAGGACCTTATGCTTCAGCACTATTAGATGCAAGAATCAATAGAAAAGATGAATTGGGTAATACCTATAAGGATAAGTCCATTTTTGGAAAACCCGATGAAGAGACCGAGCAAAACAAATACATGCAGAAAATAGACTTTGGAGCAACCGCCGGAGTGTTATTTGAATTGAACAAAACCATTAGTCTTGGAGTAAGATATAATCATGGCTTTGTGCCCATCTTTGATAATACTACGGAGCAGAAATCTATAAAGATTTATAATAAATCGTGGGGTGTGGTGTTGGGGTATAACCTGTAGTTCCTTTAGCTTTTATCCTATCATAGAAATATCTTAGCTGTGTCAAAGAGTTGAACCCTTTATACGAGGGTTCTTTCGTTTGAATTGGTTATAACGCATGGCTATTCACTTTCAGCATTGTAGTTAGGGATACTATGCCCTGCTGAGGCAGTGTCTCCGACCTGTGCCTAATAATCAACTGTCAATTAAAACAATGTTACCTTGTATGAGGGTTCCCAAAGCTTATTGGATACCTTCCGAATGTGTATTGTTTGTTTTTTGCTTAACTATCCCCATTACAATTAGAATAATAGAAGACCATTCTCTCCATTTCCACCAAATAAAAACTGTGAAAAGCTCTTTTTTGTAGGTGTACTTTTGTAATATGTTAAAATAAATGTCAATTTAGCGCCTTAAAATCAAGTAAAAAAGCACTTGTGTTTTAATTGATTAAAAAAAATGTGCTAAACTGGACATATAGTCTCAAAAGCGAAGAAATAATGATGAAATTATAGTTAGTAGTCACCAATTACTATGATATTTCTTTTGAAATTAGAATAACAGACATCCCATAATACAAATTGCGCAAACATAAATAATAATGACGGTGTTTTTAATGCTCTGTAAAACAGTCGTTTAGTTGAGAGGTAGGTGAGTGTTTATGTTCTATTAGAATAGACCTAAATATTTCAAGCTAAACCAAATCCCACTTCAAACGTTCTGTTTTTGTAAGCTCATAGTTTTTTATTACTTTTGAGTTTCGAATTATAAAAAAGAGAAATTAAAAAGAGAAATGAAACGCATTTTGTCATCCATATTACTGCTTTTGGTGCTTACGTTAAGTGTGCACCCTATTTTGTCTATGCATTTTTGTGGAGATGAATTGAGGTCACTTAATATAGGTGTGTTGAGCAATGATAGTATGTGTTGCATGCCCAATAATTAAACCGATCATACCCAAAATACCAATGCTATTATGTAAAATGAGGTTTGTACCACTATATTTGAAATAGGCATTTATGTTCATTGCTGAACAAAACAAAAGTGCTAAAGTAGTCCAAAACAGGTGATGAGTAAACATATAATTATAAAATACAGGTGTTTAACAATTGTTTCTTTATAAGGCAAATGTAATTAAATAAGAGAGCCAAACACCTATAGTAGAAGTTAAAGTTTCCTTTAATGTACGATTGTTTACTTAAGGCAAGGTAAGGCAAGCGTAAAGACAAAATATTCTCTATATTCATAAAACGATCTTTTGTCTTTGGGTTTTTAAATTACACCTTTCACTACTATCTCAAAGCAATGTAGTGAAACGTGTATTGTGTATATGTTTTGTGCAACCTCGCTACAAATAAATATAAAGAAAGGAATCTATCACTTAATTTCTAATACCTTAAACACACTATCGCCATGGGCTAATTTAAGCACAACTCTATCTCCCACTTTCTTGTTCATCATCTCTTTTGCAAGCGGAGAGGTAAAGGCAATTTTCCCTTCTTTAAGGTCAGCCTCGTCCACCCCCACAATTTGAAGGTTGCGAGTTTTCTTACTTCTGCCAATTTGCAACAATACTTTTGATCCAAAGCGCACTTCGCTTTTGTCTTGCTCTTCGTATTCAACAATATTTGAGGTAATAATTCTCTTTTCCAGCATTTCTAGTTTAATGTGAATAACCTTTATAGCAGTCATTTTCCCATGTTCTTCACCTGCGTTCAACTCTCTCAATCTTTCGGAAAGTTCTTCTTTTTCTTTTAATAAGGCCTCAAACCCTTCGGGTGTTACGTAGTTGGTAACTCCTTTGGGTAAATCTGCACGTGGTGGTACAAAAGGTGTGTCCACTTGTTGGTCTTCATTTATAAATGCTCTGCTCATGATTAATAGTTAGTTAAAAAAAAATATCATTTACGAAGGTTGATAAGGTTATGAAATCAATTTAAGTAATTAATTACTCCCCAAAATGATTTTATGTTGTAACCAAAGATACACTTTTTTGTGATAAAATCATAATTTCATTATAAAAAGTATGAGATAGGTGTTGTTTTTATTGCAGGAAAATAGTATTTATTTATCTGATTAAACACAGTAACGTTGACGCTTGCAACTGTATGCAAGCAGTGTAGTTTCTTTAATTTTATTGTAAAGAATATATTCATGCTATTGTGTTGATAGAGAAAGTAAACGCTTTGCAAATTCGCCCCATCTCCAGTTAAAAACATTTATGGGTAAATTGAGTGATTTGCATTCACAATCTGCAAAAAAATATCGTCTTAATAATGATGGTATAAACAAGCCCTTTTTATTTTGGAAGTGAATTTAATTTATAGTATGTTTGTATTTTCTAACATTAAGCATATTAAAATTTGCACTTAAACCAAATAACAGCAAGCGTTGATTGCGTTAAGATCGATAATGATAAAAGGTGTAAATGTTTTTTGCGGCGTTGCAATAATAAAACAAAGCATTTTTATACAAGTATAATTCAATAAACAGTACAAACTAAATAATTTATTTTTATGGAAAAGAAAATCAAGTCTTTAG
>CAZBVD010000247.1:0-3147 GCA_964495235.1 uncultured Dysgonomonadaceae bacterium
ATCCTTGTGTCCCTGGTTCGATTCCAGGTGGCACCACGTAAAGTCTCTGAATACATAATGTATTCAGAGACTTTTTTTTGCTTACACTTTTTATGCATTATGATTTGCCTATATCTCAGCAGTAATCTTATAAAACAAATTGTTTATTGGAAACGAGGTTACACTTGTTAAGCATAAACCAACCTTATTAGCTAGAGGTAAATTCCGTAAAACAACAATCATATCATAAATCTCAAATCTATCATGTAAGATTCAACAATCATGAGATGAATCTTAAGTCAGAGGTGTAAGGATTGGACGATCAGGTCATGAAACTTTAATATAGAGCATACAGAATTACAGAAAGATGCCTTAATAATTAAATCTGCAATGGGAGGTAATCCGTTTTTATCTTCGAAGCTCTAAGATGTTTCGTTATTGATAGTGCTCCTTAATAGTTGAGATTAAGAAGAGTAAGAGTTTAAGTCTTTTCTCTCGGAGGGTTTAGATAGCATGTGTAAGAGCCCAGTCATACTATTCAGCGCTCAAAATTACCCTTCCTAGCATTTCAAAAGATATTTAAATAGAGAATATTGTTAGTATCTTTATTTTATATACATTTGTTCAGTGGACGCTCTTTTTTTATAAAACAGCGTTTTTTTATAAATAAAATAGTAAAACAATTTAATAAATAGATTATGGAAAAGTATTTCACAATTGATTTTTGGGCGCATTTTGTAAGTGCATTTAATCGTTGGTTGGTGACAGATTTTATTTCAATTTTAATTTTAATCATATTGTTGATTATAATATTAAAGGTGAATTCTGCATTAGTTAATAAGTTGAAGGGCGTTTTGCTAAAACGAATGGCTTATAAAGATGAAGAACCCGACTTAGAAGTTGAAAAAAGACTAAACACGTTGATGGGAGTTTTACGTAAAACATTAAGTATTGTAATCTGGTCGATTTTTGGAATGATTTTTCTTTTAAAAATCAATATCAATATAGTTCCTATTTTATCTGCGGCAGGTATTGTTGGTTTGGCTGTTGGGTTTGGTGCTCAGGAGCTCGTGCGCGACTTTATTACAGGGTTTTTTATTCTTCTTGAAGATGGAATACGTACAGGAGATGTTGCTACTTTGAATGGAACTACTGGTACGGTAGAGAAAATAGAGTTGCGTACAATTACTCTAAGAGACTCCTCGGGTGTGGTTCATATATTTCAGAACGGTAAAATAAATACTATCTCTAATATGACAAAAGGGTGGTCGGCAGTTGTGTTTAATATTGGTGTTGCATATAAAGAAGATTTGACCAATGTGATGCAAGTGATGCAAGCCGTGGGTGATGAGATGTATGCTGAAGAAGAGTATAAAGCTAAAATGTTGAATACAATAGAGATTTCAGGGCTTAACAATTTTGGCGATAGCTCATTAGATATAAGAGCGCGTATAAGAACCAAGCCAGGTCAGCAGTGGGGTATAGGGCGTGAATATCGTAAACGTTTGAAAGAGGCATTTGACAAGAATAACATTGAGATTCCTTTCCCACACCAAACAATCTATTGGGGGGAAAATATGAGCCCATTAAAACTGAGTGTTGGTGAAGAGACTAAAAACTAAAACTAGAAAGAGGTTACTTTAATTAGGTCTATACTACAATAAGAAGAGTGCACTCTGAGAATTATCAGTTGCACTCTTTTATTATTTGGTCTTATACAGATTATTTATTAGTTTTATTAGTCAAACATATCGTCGATACCAATCTTTGGTTGAACCTTTTCGTGTTTTCCCTCTTCAGTATTTATTTGGTCTGTATTTATGCATGGATCTAGAAACTCTTCGGGAATTTGAAAAACTCCATTATCTTTTATCTTCAATTCTGGGTCGGCATATATTTTTTGATAAAACAGACCATGGATTGGTAACGCCATACTTGCACCTTGTCCTTGTGCCATATTATCAAAGTGAATAGAACGCTCTTCGCCGCCTACCCAAGCTCCAGCAACCAAATCAGGTGTGAAAGACATAAACCATCCATCGGAATTATTTTGTGTAGTTCCTGTTTTCCCTCCCATTTGTCCTTTTAGGTTGTAGCGAAATCTTAATCGTCCACCAGTTCCTCCATCTACAACTGCTCTCATCATGTCAAGCATCTTATAAGAGGAGGCTTCGCTGAAAACCTCTTTCATTTGTGGCACAAATGTTGAAATAACATTTCCGTGTGAGTCTTCGATGTGCGATACATACACAGGGTCAATACGAATTCCTCGATTGGCAAAAGCAGAATAACCTGTCACCATTTCTTCTACAGAAGCATCGCATGGACCAAGGGCTAATGATACAACTGGATCGATTGGACTTTTAAGTCCGAAAGAGTGTAGCATTCTTGCAAATGCATAGGGCGAATATAGGCTCATGAGATAGGCAGTAACCCAGTTGCTCGAGTTTTGAAGCCCCCACTTAATTGTTACGTTTTCTCCTACCCTCTTAGCACCAGGGTTTCTAGGTGTCCATAGCTCTCCTGTTTCGGTCTCTAGTGTTTGGGCCACATGGAGTACAGTGCTGCATGGAGTTTTCCCTTCCTCCATTGCAAGCGTGTATAAAAAAGGCTTTATGGTAGAACCAATTTGTCTTTTTCCCTTAGTCACCATATCATACTGAAAGAAGGTAAAGTTTGGGCCACCTACATAGGCTTTTACGTGTCCAGTTATAGGACTCATTGCCATAAATCCTGTTCGTAAGAATTTTTTGTGATGAATGATAGAGTCCCATGGAGTCATAAGGGTGTCAATCTCCCCTTTTTCCCATGAAAAGACCTTCATGTCAACTTTCTCGTTTTTGAAAATCCTGACTATTTCTTCCTCATTCTTATTTTCTTTTTTCAAATCGCGATAGCGGTCAGTTTGCTTCATAGCCATTTTTAATAGACCTTCTACACGATCGCTTACCGATCTAGAGTAGGGTGCATAGCTTCGTCCTTCTTTTTCTCTTGTAAACTGTGGCTGTAGAGTACCCCCCACATGTTCTCTTACTGCATCTTCGGCATGTTTTTGCATGCGAGAGTCAATGGTTGAAAATATTTTTAACCCATCTGTGTAGATATTATAATAGGAGCCATCGCTTTTTTTATTTTTGTAGCACCAACCATATAGGTCGTTAGTTTCCC
>CAZBVD010000248.1:0-3143 GCA_964495235.1 uncultured Dysgonomonadaceae bacterium
CCCCAATATAAGCGGAAGGCCATATCGCCGTATATCTGTATTTTCACAATTTCGGAATCCACAATAGAGGCATCAAACCACAAACCTTCATCAAAATCTATTCCGCCTGCAAAATATACATTAATTTTTACCAAAGCAGCTTCTTTCGTTGGAAGAGCCACAAAAAGTGCCCCAACAATAATAATCTGAGACGGTTTTGGAAATTGAATCAACAATCCAAAATCTACGTGAAGAATCTCGGTAAATGTAATTCGAGCTAAAACACCAAAGAAGAACTGATCTCGTTTAATAGGGAAATAAGATCCTATTTGTGTAAGCATAGTATCTAAATTGTCCTCAACATTCTCAACAAAAAACACCGCTGCTATTTCACCTGCCCTCACTCCTGTTTGCATTTTGTTTTGGTCGATACTTCGGTTCAAACCTACGGCACCTCCTATACCAGTAAGTGAGAATCCCATCCCTAAAGGTATTCCCGGAATGAAAAAAACGCTGATGAGCCCCACGAAACTAAATCCTTTACTGCCATCAGGCATTTTCATGGTAAGCAATGCTAAGGCCTTAACCTCTATCTTTTCTAAAACAACCAACTCAAGAACACCCAGGAACTCCTGTTTTTTGTCGTCGTATGAAATAATACCTGTTCCTTTTACGGCGCTAACATCAATTGAAACACCCATCCCCGAAGGGAATATAAAGATGGGTGATAAGTCGAAATCGCCCAGTGAGCCATCTTTCTTCAAATAGTTTATGTTGACACCAATCCCCAAATCTTTCACATAGAATACAACAGATTTTGTATCTACTGTAAAAGAGGTGTTCACCATGGCTCTAATAGCTGAATCTTGACTATCAGAAGGGCCTATTTCTACTCCCATTTTATTGAGAGTAAACACATCGGCTATTTTTTTATTAAGATTAAAATCGACTTTCAACGAGGCCGAACCATCAAAACTAAAACCTTCGACGGTATCGTATAATAATGCGATATCAAATTTTGCTTTGATATCATCTTTGAGCAACTCTGCGAAAAAATCATTTATTTCCCTTATTTTCAGTACAAATTCACCTTTTTGTAACTCGCCTTTATACTTCGCAAAGAATGCTTTTTCTTTATAACCCAGCGATAAAGTTTGCGGATAGTTACCAATTGAGAAATCGAGGTATTTACTCTCTATTATATTGATGATGCCTGCTTCTTCTTTTCTGAAGAAAGAAAGATCGGTTGATGCAGAAACAGTTCCAGTATCTTTGAGAAGCTCAAAGTTGCTCTTGGAGAAGAAAATTCCGATTGCACCTTTCTGGAAGTCTTTTATTCTATCTTTTGTTTCACCTTCAGATGAATTAAGAGCGGCATTTAACATCAACGAGAATTGGTGATTTTTGCCAATATCGAATTTCTCGCCGAAGTTACCCAGCATAACTGGAATAATATAGATACCAGCTTGGGTGTTTTCTTCTGTATCGCCTTTTTCTCCCACAAAAATAGACATAGAAAAAGAGAAGTAATTGGTTTTTTTCTTTATGTCTTTTCCTCTTGAATCATATAATGTAACAGTAAGGAATGTATTATCGATATCGAGCGAGTAGGAAGGTAGATTGTAACTTACTTTATCTTTATGTTTACCCGAAAGTTCAACATTAGGTGATGCTGGTATGCCAATGGCTTTTGTTATTTCATCTTTGTCAGATTGGCTTTTAGTTTTATCGTTATTACTACTACTACTGTCGATAATGCCGTCTATTAATCTATAAAGAGGCTCTCCTAATTTGATAGCAAGTTTTACTCCATCACGCCAATTGTCGACACCTTTTTGCGTGGCATCATAAATTACAGGAAATACTTCCTTAACAAAATCAGCATATTCATCAGGAACAGCTTTTTGGAGTTCTTTAATATCAGAAGTGACAGCTTTCAAGATTTTTTCAAGTATATCCGAAGCTTTCGTTTTCACAATAGCTTCTACCGATTGGAGAAATGGTTGAAGAAACAGATCCAGTATTTCTTTTCGCAGTTCTTTCCACGATTCTATCAATACGTTGTTGATGAATGAAGTAAATACTTTTTTCACCAGTTCACTATCATTCCCTTCTGCAATATTTTTGAAGCGAGAAGCGGTTGCATCAGTATTGTTAGTTAGTAGAACAAAAGACTCAATTGCAACCTGTTTAAATTTAGTATAATATGTTTCAGGATCTAAGAAAGATAAGATTTCCTTGATAGTATCTGATACGATGGTAAAGTAGGCATACATATCAAATTGCGAAAACAACTTATCAGGCGACAGTTTTTTTGGATTATTTAAAATTGAGCTTTGTAATTCAGCCCACGATGTTGGAATATCTTTTGTTTGCTTTTCAAGCTCTTTTTTCAACTCATTTTTTAATTCTTCAAGCTTTTTCGTCCATGTGGTTGTTTCAGAAACATCAAGAATCTGTTTTTTTATTTCGCCGTAAACAGATGTAAATGAAGTTCCTATTTGTGTAAGTAATTTCTCCCAATCAGCTTCGGTAACTGCCCCAAATTCTTTAAACTCCGAAGCTTTTTCGAGAATGACGGGTAGAATAATCTTATCGAGCGATTTTTCTAATATTTCCTTACTAGGAAATGGTTGAAATGAGATATCTGAAACCGATTTTTTCAGATTAGCCACATCGCTCAACTTAGCTTCTATTTCAGTCTTTATACCTTTAGCATCAATCAATTTCTTATTAAGGGCTCCTACGCTTGACTGATAAAGCAAATTCAGATCTGTGGCAATTTCGTTAAGTATTGTACTCAGATTGCTTTCTAAGAAGTCTTTGGCTTCCAAAGCAATTCGTTCGAGCGCCAGTAAAAGTGTATTTATTAATTGTTTTAGCTCCTTAATTTTATCTTTTATCGCTTCATTGACCAACTTCTCCAACGATTTCTCCAATCGGCGAAGCAAATCTATCAACATGCTTTTCAGCGAGTCAAAATCAGGAATGTCTAACCCAAAGGCTTGCGCAACCCTAATAATCTTAGAAATAAGCTGCTGTGCATCAGAATAATTATTTACGGGATAACGCACTTTGAAATACTCAATAGGATTTTTTGCCATTTCCTCGAAACGGCTCCAATGAATAACGTATATCTCGGTTGATAGAGAGACAGCATTGTC
>CAZBVD010000249.1:0-3137 GCA_964495235.1 uncultured Dysgonomonadaceae bacterium
AAAGCTTGTAGAGGCTAGAAAAGAGTTGGCTGTAATGCGTGCACAATATGCCGTAGCAGCATCTAGCAGCAGTCCGTCGCTGACCACAGAAATTCTCCATATGGAAAAAACAGTTGCTATACTGTACGACCAATGGAGAGTTATGAAAGTAATTGCGCGCAATGAAGAAATAAGACACATTAACCCATCCAAAGAATAAAACATGACATTCGATTTAATAATTGTTACGCTTGTTATCCTTTTAGGAATAATATTTTTGTTGGCAGAGATATTCCTTTTGCCCGGAATAACTATTTCAGGTATAGCTGGCTTTATCTTTTTGGTAGGAGGCATAGCTTATGCCTACATGTACATGGGAACAATGGTCGGTAACTTAACAATTGTTATCTCAGCATTTTTAATTCTGGGAAGTTTTCTCTACTTTATTAAATCTAAATCACTTAGGCGCATTTCTCTGAATACAAACATCGATTCGAAAGTAGACACATCCGACCTAAAGAAAATAAATGTAGGCGATGTAGGCATCACTCAATCTCGCTTAAACCCAATAGGTAAAGTTTTTATCAATAACCTCACTGTTGAAGCAAAATCGATAGATGGACAGATGATTGACGAAGACACAGAAGTGGAGGTAAACAAAGTAGACTGGTCAAACATAATTGTTTCTATAAAAAAGAGTCAGCCAAATTAAAAAACATAGAAGCAACACAATATAATTAATCAATAAACACTAAAAACAAATATTATGGAATTTACACTTTTGATGGTTGCTGCAGCTGTGCTGTTTATAGTAATCATTTTTTTCTACTACGTTCCGTTTTTCTTATGGATAAATGCCCTGTCGGCTGGAGTACATATCTCTCTAGTACAGTTGTTCTTAATGCGATTACGACGTGTCCCACCACGCACCATTGTGTATGCAATGATTGAAGCACATAAGGCTGGACTTAAAGATGTAACACGAGACGACCTTGAGGCTCATTACCTAGCAGGCGGTCATGTCGAAAAAGTTGTGCATGCATTGGTATCTGCATCAAAAGCCAACATTGACCTCTCTTTCCAAATGGGAACAGCTATCGACCTTGCTGGTAGAGATGTATTGCAAGCAGTACAAATGTCGGTAAACCCAAAAGTAATTGACACCCCCCCTGTAACAGCAGTGGCCAAAGATGGTATTCAGCTGATAGCTAAAGCTCGTGTAACCGTTCGTGCCAATATTAAACAACTGGTGGGTGGTGCAGGTGAAGAAACTATTTTGGCACGTGTAGGTGAAGGTATTGTATCTTCCATTGGTTCATCAGCATCGCATAAATCGGTGCTAGAAAACCCTGACTCTATCTCTAAACTTGTTTTGAAAAAAGGACTAGATGCTGGTACTGCTTTCGAAATTCTGTCAATAGACATTGCAGACATCGACATAGGTAAAAATATTGGTGCTGTATTACAAATAGACCAAGCTCAAGCCGACAAAAACATTGCACAAGCTCGCGCCGAAGAACGTCGCGCCATGGCTATTGCCTTAGAGCAAGAGATGAAAGCCAAAGCACAAGAGGCTCGCGCTAAAGTTATTGAAGCAGAAGCAGAAATACCTAAAGCAATGGCCGAGGCATTCAGATCAGGCAATATGGGTATAATGGATTACTACAGAATGAAAAACATTCAATCTGACACAGAAATGCGTGACTCGATATCTAAACCACAAACAGGTTCCGATAAAATAGGACCCAACAAATAATTTAAGCAAACTGTTATGAGAATAATACCTGACTCAGAGTTAATTATCAATTCAGATGGAAGCGTATTCCATTTGCACATCAAGCCAGAACAACTGTCTGACAAAATTATAGTTATGGGAGACCCAGGACGGGTAACTATGACTGCATCTTTTTTCGACTCTATTGAGTGCGATATACAAAGTAGAGAGTTTCACACCGTAACAGGTATGTATAAAGGAAAGAGAATAACTGCTATGTCACATGGTATTGGCACAGATAACATCGACATTGTTATAACCGAACTAGATGCATTAGCAAATGTAGATTTCAAAACTCGAGAAGTAAAGAAAGACTTCAAACAACTTACAATAGTTAGAGTAGGAACTTCGGGTGGTATGCAACCACACTGCCCCGTAGGCTCTTTTGTAGTTGCAGAAAAATCAATTGGCTTTGATGGAGTTATACATTACTACGATGGTTCGGCAGAAGTAAGAGAAAAAGAATTTGAAGAGTCGTTTAAGAAACATGTTAATTGGTCTCCCCTTCACTGCTCACCTTATGTGGTAAATTCAGATGAAGATTTAGTAAAACGAATTGGTTATGACATGATAAAAGGAGTTACAATTTCTGCTATCGGCTTTTATGGCCCGCAGGGCAGACATGTAAGATTGCCTTTAGCAGATCCAAAACTGAACTCAAAAATAGAGTCTTTTCGCTTTGAAGATCATTCTATTACTAACTACGAAATGGAAAGTTCAGCACTTGCAGGTTTAGGCAAAATGATGGGGCACAAAACAATGACCGTTTGTGCAATCATAGCCAACAGAGTAGCTTTAGAATCAAATGCAAATTACAAAGTATCAACAGAAGATTTAATTAAAATTGTTTTAAAAAGAATTTAAAACTCAATATTCAACTTAATTATTAAACAATGAGAAAAATACTATCATTATTAGCGTTACTAGTTATAAGTACAACAATTTTCGCGCAACAGAACTCACCACTACCCAACGATCCAGCCGTTAGACACGGTAAGCTCGACAATGGGTTGACTTATTACATTAGACAAAATAACCTCCCTGAAAATAGAGCAGATTTTTATATAGCTCAAAAGGTAGGCTCCATGCTTGAAGAGGATTCACAAGCAGGTTTAGCTCACTTTTTAGAACACATGGCATTTAATGGCACAACCAACTTCCCTAAAAAAGAAATGCTCAACTATTTAGAGAATAATGGCGTTAAATTTGGAGAAAATGTTAATGCTTATACTTCATTTGATGAAACAGTATACTACTTATCAAATGTACCTGTAATACGAGAAGGAATGGTTGACTCTGCACTTCTAATTCTTCATGATTGGGCAAATGAAATTGCACTTGAAGGCGAAGAAATAGAAAGCGAACGCGGAGTAATCAGAGAAGA
>CAZBVD010000250.1:0-3134 GCA_964495235.1 uncultured Dysgonomonadaceae bacterium
GTCAAATTACCCGTTACGGTGCAAGCGACGCATTTCAGTCTGATCTTAGCTTCTCATTAGATTCTTACTCAGTAGGATTTGGTGGAGCAGTAAATATTTCTAAGAATGTTCAGCTAAACATTGGCTACTTCTTCACAAACTACTCAGATTATACCAAAGTTTCAGATAATTTCAATGGCTCAGGTGTGCCATTAACTGATGTTTATAGCCGTACCAATAAAGTGTTTGCTGCAGGTATTGATTTTTCGTTTTAGAAATTAGATATTTATCAAAGCGTTTGCTTTGTCAATAATTTTATAAAAAAACCACCAAGATTTAATCTCAGTGGTTTTTTTATAAGTCATATTGTACTACTCTCTATTTATACATACTCTTTGGCTCTGGAGTCAGTTCTGGCTCAAAAGGATTGTAATAGTAAATACCCAAATCATCAAAATAAGAAAGCATTGGTTTTAGGCGTTCTTTAAAATCATCGTAATTCTTATTTTCTTTCTTAGTCCAAGCCGCTTCGGCTAGTGCCGACAATCTAGGGTGAGTCATATAGTCTAATCGTGTGATGTCATCAATACGCTCGGTCCAAATGTTTGCTTGTATTCCTTTTACTAGGTCTTGGTTAGTTGCAAGATTAAGCAGTGTGTCGGGTGGAAATGCATAGCCCATTTCAATAGGGCTGTAAGCTCCTCCCCATTTTCTACCATACTGGTGAGATTCGTCTTGATCAAAGTCGAAGTAAAGTGGTATTCTTGGACACAAAACTACATTGTAGTTGCCATTTAATGCTGCTTCCAACTTATTTGTTTGATCGTGTCTCCACCACATAACTAGCGAGTTGTCAACGTCGAGCTGATGGTCTACAATTTCGTCCCAGCCAATTACAGTTTTGTTGAGCGCTCTAATAGAGTCGGCCATACGCTTTACAAAATAAGTTTCAACTGCTTTCAAGTCGTTTAGGTTTTCTCTTCTCATCAATCGTTTAACATCAGCATCGCTTTTCCAGTTTTCGTTGCCAAAGTGCACTTCATCTCCACCTATATGAATATACTTTGAAGGGAAAAGCGTAGTAATTTCCCTCAATATATCAGTTAAATATGCGTAGGTTTCTTCTTTCCCAGGATTGAAAGTAAACTCGGGATGCGATTTAGAACCTCCACCCGAATACTCGGGATATGCACGGTTGGCTGCTCTTGCGTGCCCTGGCATGTCTATTTCCGGAATAACTTCGATATAGCGTTCAGCTGCAAATTGCACAATTTCTTTTATCTCGTTTTGTGTGTAATACTGCGCAGGAGCATCGGGGTCTAACTCATTACCTATTCCACCGATAGTAGCCAATTTAGGATACTTCTTTATTTCTATTCTCCAGCCTGGATCGTCTGTTAAGTGCCAATGAAAAATGTTTAGTTTATGCATCGACATTAACTCTAATAATTGCTTCACTTTATCTACTCCAAAAAAGCTGCGCGACTCGTCTAGCATAACTCCTCGCCAACCAAAACGAGGTTCGTCATCAATGGTTAGAATTGGTAAAACCACTTCTCCACTTTTAGAGTTAGAGAAAAACATCAACTGCTTGAGTGTTTGCAAGCCATTGTGGATTCCTTTATCTGAGGCTGCTCTTAACGTAATTCCTTTTTTGGTTGTTTCAAGAAAGTATGACTCTGAGTTTTCAGCACTTTCAGTCAGTTCAATCCTTATCTTTGCGTTATTATTACTTGCGTCTGTTATTGAAATTAGTTCAACAATTTCAGTTTTGAAATTTTCTACAAGTGGTCTCAAACTTTCAGAGTTTATAGCTAATAGCACTTCTCCTTTTAATGTGAGGCTTCCTTTCCCAACTTCCATTTTATTGGGTTGAGGAATAATGGAGACATTCTCTTCAACCTGGTTGATAGAGGTACATGAAATTGCTATTGCCGATAAGAGCAAGATTAATAGTTTCATACTTAATTATAGTTTAAAAGTTATAGTAGCAAGGTTATACACACCTGTAACTTTACAATTTGCTATTTCTTTATTCTCTTAATATCCACCTACTCCTGCTATAAGCATAATTACCATATAAATTACAATACCTGCTATTCCAATTCCAAAGCTCAACTTTGTCCATTTGGCAGCATCTTCCGAAGCTTTGTTAGCTCCGCTAATATCGCCAGCATAAAAACGATTTTCAACCTTTGTTGCATTTACAATACCTACAATACCTAAAGGTAAGCAACAGAATAGTGTTGCTAAAATAGATTCAACCAGCCAAGTTTTTGGTATTTGCTGATTTGCTGATTGCTGAATAGGTGGGGTGTTTACTGTATTGCTAAAGCTTGGGCTTTCTTTTATTATTGGTGGCGGATTTAGTGTGAAAAAATTATTTAGCTCAGAAATGTTACCAGCGGGCAACCAGTCGCTTAACCCATCAAACCATACTAGCGTTTGTTTTGTAATGTTTTTTTCTCTTAGTTCATCAAAAGAAAAAGGTCCAAATTGATTTACTCCATCCGAGTAAAAATACTTTTTCATATGTTTTTATTTTTATAATTATTACTTATATATTAATCTTTATCAAAGATATGAAAAAATACCACAAAAAAGGTTTTTTAATTATGAATGTTATTTTATTTCTAGCTATCCACATTTTCTATCTTAATTTTCATCCTCCTCATTCTCTTAGTTATTAGGTTTTCTGCTTAAATCCACCAATCCATTAATTGGCTTTTACTTCCCTTTTCTTTTTTTCTTGGCTATAGGTAGCTTCTTAACTAGTTTCTTTTTAGTACTGCTATCAGCTTTAATTGTAGAAGTATTGTTATCTCTGCTGTCTTGCTTTTACGCACTACGCTGTATCCTTAGTTGTTCTTCTAGGGCTGCTTGCTCTTCCTCTAATTTTTTTAATCTTTTGTTGGTGTTTTTTTTGTGTGGCGTGTTTTTATAGCTTTGAGACCTTTGCACGATAACTTTTCGTTTTTAATGCTATATTTTTTTGGTTTACATATAATTAATACGTGCATTTGAGTAATGAAACGAACGAAGTTAAATACCACTCAAATGTTATTTTCCACTTATTTTGTTGAGCAGTGCTCTATCAAGACCTCTGTGTTTTACAAGCAATAGCATATAACTTAAAGCGAACTCCTGGGATAAAT
>CAZBVD010000251.1:0-3124 GCA_964495235.1 uncultured Dysgonomonadaceae bacterium
CACCTATAAAACTAATATTTATTTTATAAACTATTTAATTATGAAACATATCTATTTAATACTTGTGTTTTTACTGATGCTTGTTTTCTCCACAACTGTCTCATCGCAAGATTTAGATGGAGACTTTACCATCAAAGCCCAACTACGCACACGTGGTGAATATAGAAATGGAGCACTGTTTCCGCGCAGCGAAGGAGACCTGCCTGCTTCATTTATATCTAATAGGGCCCGTATATCATTGGGTTACGATAATCAGTTTTTATCTATGGGCTTGTCAGGTCAAAATGTATCTGTTTGGGGCAGTCGTCCACAAATAGAAAACAAGGGAGACTTTGTGCTCAACGAAGCTTGGACAAAGCTATCGCACAACAACTTTTTTGCACAAATTGGTCGCCAACAATTGGCTTATGACGATGATCGCATACTTGGAACTTTAGATTGGAATCAATCGGGCCGTTGGCACGATGCATTGAAGCTTGGTTATGAAAACCCTAACAATAAACTGCATCTGATATTAGCCTACAACAAATCGTCTGAAGCTATTCTCAACAATCAATATTTTGCTGGAGATCAGCCTTATAAGCAGATGCAGACGTTGTGGTATCAGTATAATGACAATAGTAATTTTAATGCTTCGTTTATTGTTCTGAATTTAGGGCTCGAGGCTGGGTCGGAAGCAGCAGCCGAAACTAAATATATGCAAACATTGGGAACCAACTTGATGTATAAAATGGATGCACTCAGTTTATATGGCACGTTCTATTATCAAACTGGTAAAAGCAAAGCTGATGACAATGTTGCAGCTTACATGTGGGCCTTGAAAGGTGCTTATACTATTAACCCAACTATTTCTTTATCAGCGGGATTAGACTATCTGTCAGGACAAGATGATTCTGACAAATTAACTGCATTTAATCCTCTTTATGGCACTCACCATAAGTTTTATGGTAGCATGGATTATTTTTATGCTTCGTTGTATCCAGCCTACGGATTGTTTGATAAATATGTTTCGCTTACCGTAAAGCCAGTAAATAAACTATCGCTTGATTTAACTTACCATCATTTTTCATCGGATCAATCCATTATGGTAGACGGTACTGATAAGAAGGGATTGGGCTCTGAAATAGATTTTACATTTACCTATAAAGTGCGTCCATATATCACCCTGCAAGGTGGGTATTCAACCATGTTTGGCACCGATGCATTTGATGTTGCCAAAGGAGGAGATCATTCGCGCTGGCAAGATTGGGGATGGCTTTCATTGAACATAAATCCGCTTATTTTTAAGTCGAAATAAATTGTAGAGTAGCTCATCTTATCCTTATTTTTGTGCACCTTATGAAGTATCTGATTGAATGGTGCTTGAACTGCTGAATTGGTTTTTTAAAATGCTCTTTTCTAAATAAATACTACAAAAACCATTCTGTAAGTGTTATAATATCTATATTTACGCCACATTAATGCAATAATAATATTCTGTTGACTCCTTAATAAATGGGGATAGTATCATTATTATTATTGCATTATTGTTTATTCTTTTATACCCTAAAGCAACCATACATTATGTCCAGATTAAGATTTAAAGTAGTAGAAGAGGCTTTTAAGCGCGAAGCTACACCAATTACAGTGCCCAAAGAGTTTCCATCTGAGTATTTTGGCAAGTATGTGTTCAATCGCACCAAAATGTCGAAGTATTTATCAAAAAAGACAATGAGCATTGTTATAAAAGCCATTGATGAGGGAGTAACATTACCTCTCAGTATATCAGACCACGTAGCGGCTGGCATGATGATGTGGGCAATGGAAATGGGTGCTACACATTATACACACTGGTTTCAACCCCTTACAGAAGGCACTGCAGAAAAACATGACTCTTTTATAGAATATGCCAATGGGAGTGCATTGGATAGCGATATTATAGAACGATTTTCAGGCAAACTATTAGCTCAGCAAGAGCCAGATGCTTCAAGTTTTCCGAGTGGAGGCATCCGCAATACCTTTGAAGCCCGTGGCTACACTGCTTGGGACCCTTCATCGCCAGCCTTCATTGTTGAAGATACTTTGTGTATACCCACAGTTTTTATTTCTTACACTGGCGAGGCGTTGGACTACAAGGCTCCTTTATTGAAATCTATTTTAGCTTTAGATAAAGCGGCTGTTGAGGTGTGTAAACTTTTTGATGAAAACGTGAAAAAAGTATATTCCTTCTTAGGTTGGGAGCAAGAGTTCTTTTTAGTTGATGAAGCGCTCTATTCGGCACGACCCGATTTGATGCTTACAGGCAGAACACTTATAGGGCACGAAAGTGCAAAGAACCAACAGCTTGCCGATCATTATTTTGGAGCTATTCCTCCACGGGTAGTTTCATTTATGCGCGAGTTGGAGTTTGAGGCCTATCGCTACGGAATACCTATTAAAACACGTCATAATGAAGTAGCCCCCAATCAGTTTGAGTTTGCACCCATATTTGGGGAGACTAATCTGGCTGTTGATCAAAACTTACTTGTGATGTCGCTAATGAAGAAAATTGCTAATAAGCATAACTTTAGATTGCTATTGCATGAAAAACCATTTGAAGGAATTAATGGTTCTGGAAAACATTGCAATTGGTCGTTAGGTACAAATACGGGTGTTGGTTTATTCACGCCAGGTAAAACTGCTGATGAGAATCTACAGTTTATTACATTTCTAGTAAATGCAATGATGGCTGTTTACAAGCATAATGGTTTGCTTAAAGCATCTATAGCATCAGCTACCAATGCCCACAGGCTTGGGGCTAATGAAGCTCCTCCTGCCATTATATCTGTGTTTTTGGGCACTCAGGTATCTGCTGTGTTAGACAAAATAGAAGGTAGTTCGCAAAACGAAGGTATTACAATGGATGCCCTCAAGCGTATGAAATTGGGTGTAGCCCATGTTCCCGAAGTGCTTATTGATAATACTGACAGAAATCGCACATCGCCTTTTGCTTTTACTGGAAATAGGTTTGAGTTTCGTGCAGTTGGCTCGTCAGCCAATTGTTCGTCTGCTATGTTAGTGCTGAATTCTGTATTGGCTGCTCAGCTCAACTCTTTTTCAAAAGAAATTGCTGCAAAAACAGCAGAAGGAATGAATAAAGAAGAAG
>CAZBVD010000252.1:0-3119 GCA_964495235.1 uncultured Dysgonomonadaceae bacterium
TCCTCATATCATATATTTTTAGATTATTCAGTAATAGAAACGTTTTTATGTGCATTTAATCAGATTTTTATTCTTTCAAAAAACAAATTGGCGAAAAATAACTTTTATATCTAATAAGAGATATAAAGAATTGAGTTAGAGTGAACAATAATTATAAATTGCTATATGTGTATTAACTTTATATTTCTGTATTAAAAATAAATGATTGTGCTTCACATGCAAAACGATTTTTTTATTTAATTGCTAAAATTAAGCAAATAAAACGAAAGAAAAAAAATAAACTTATCAATATCTACCTAGAAACAGATTAAGTGGTGTGAATTATGAAAATAGCTATTCATAACTATCTTTTTTTTCACGCTAATCAGCATGTTTTTGTATTTAAATAAAGATACTGTCCTATAAAAGTGTGTAAAGTAAATTTTTATTAGTTTTGAATTATAACTTAAATGGTACTCGTGAGGTGTTATCTGTTGTGAATCACCCCACAGAAGGAGCTCTTTTGTGGGAGCAAGAACTTGAGTCTCTTAAAAGTAGAGCTTTAAAAAGTGCAACCCTTTTTGTTTTAGATGCTTTGCCAGGTGTTGAAGATGCAGTTAAACGTGTTTTTGCTATTAGTAAACATCAGTTTTGTGTTGTGCATCTCAAAAGGGGTATATTATCATTATTTCCCCACAAGGAGAAAAAAAAAGATTCCGTTGGAATTAAATAATGTAATCCAATTGGAAACAAAGTCGCTTACTCCTTTAGAGGGTTTTAATAAATTGTGTAGTTTTGTAGACAAATACATAAAGAAATACCCATTACTAAAACGTTATAAAGCATTACGCAATGTGGCCTATTTTACATATCTGGAATATCCTGAAGAAATACAGCGTATGATTTATAGTACCAATTGGATTGAAAGGTTAAATAAGGACTACAAGCGTGTTTTAAAGATGCGAGGAGCAATGCCTACTCCAGAATCTGTAATCGCATTAATGGGAGGAGTTGCAATGGAAAAAGAAAGTACTACATATGCATATCCTGTATATGCATTTAGAGATATAGAGGAATTAAAAAGAAAAGAAACTCCTTCCTCTGAATATTGTGTAGCGTAGCGGAACGATATTCAGAGGAAGGAATAAATATTACACACTTTTTAGGACACTACCTAAATAAATCATATAATTATTGTTAGTGTAGGATATAGATTTTGTTATCACATAAATATTCACAAGCAAACACAAAAAAGCCATATACCCTCTTCGTGATATATGGCTTTTATATTTTATATGCATTAAGCAGTTATACAGTTACCTCTTTATTTATCTGTTCCTTCTTTTACTTCTTCTTCTCCTGAAGACACGCTGTCTGACGTTGGTTGCAGTGTTTGTTTATACAACTCTTTGTTGTTGAGTACCTCAAGGGCTTTGTCAAAAACCTTATCGGTTTTTAGTCTCTCTTGCATAGCCCCTTCTTTATAGTGGTAGCGTTTTACAATTTCGCTAGAAAGCAGGCTTTTAATTTCTTCCTTAAATGTTTCAAGGTCTCTATCAAGGTTGGGTACAAGTTTATCCTCAAGAGCTTTAAACTCTTCGGAGGCAGTTTCCATGTATCCCTCAAACTCCATTACCTCGCTTAGCGACTCCAATCTCTTCTCGCTTATTCTGTCGTATTCAAAGTCAATAGATTTAACATAGTCTTTAAACTTCTCATACTCATCGTCATTAAAAGTAAACTCTTCTACAGGGCCAATGCTTGCTTTGTTTTGAGCCCATAGTGTGGCATAATTAAACAACACGTTTTCTGTAAACAGATAAAATGATATTGTGCCTGGTTTTGCTTCTTCAACAGTTATGTCGGGTGTTATGCCTCCTCCATCGCGCACTTCTCTTCCGTTTCTGGTGTGGAATACAGTGGTTAAGCTATCGGGTATTCTACCCACACTGCCATCGGGGTTGCGGTGTGTATAGTCCATTGCTTGTATACCCCTTCCGCTTGGAATGTAGTATTTTGAGGTTGTAACTTTTAGACTTGCTCCATAGGGTAGCTCTCTTACTGTTTGCACCAAACCTTTGCCAAATGATCTATCGCCTATAACAACGGCTCTGTCTATATCTTGAAGCGTTCCAGCAACAATTTCTGAAGCTGAGGCCGATGTGTTGTCTATGAGCACTACTAAGGGTATAAGGCTGTCAACTGGTTGTTCTGTTGTGCGAAGCACTCTGTCCCATTGTTTTATTTTTCCTTTGGTTGAAACTACTTCTTGTCCTTTTGGTGTGAAAATGTTTACTATTCTCACAGCTTCTTCCATTATTCCGCCACCATTGCCGCGCAAATCTAAAATAAGAGATGTTGCTCCTTGTTCTTTAAGGTTGATAACTGAGTTTTTTACTTCTTGAGCTCCATTCTCGGTAAATGTATCAAAATGTATGTAGCCTATGTTATTGCTAACTAAAGCAGCATATGAGATGGGGTGTATTGCTATTTTTTCACGAACAACATTAAAAGTGCGACTCTTTTTTTCGCCCGGTCTGTTTATTGTTATATCTAACGTGGTGCCAGGTTTTCCTTTTAGCAGGTTGCTCACCTCTTCTACGGTTGAGTTTTTGACATCTTCATTGTCTATTTTTATGATAACATCACCCACTTTTAATCCGCTTCTGTCGGCAGGCAGGCCCTTGTATGGCTCATTTATTACCACACTGCTATCGTTGTATGAAATTACAGAGCCAATACCAGCATACTCGCCAGTGGTCATAAACTTTAGGTCGCCCATATCTTTTTCAGAAATATAGGTGGTGTAGGGGTCAAGCTGTGTGAGCATTGAGTTGATGGTTCTGTTCACAACTTTATCTACATCTATACTATCTACATAAAAAAGATCTATCTCTTTAAGTATAGTTGTAAGGATGTCTATGTTTTTGTTTATCTCGAAATACCTGTCGGTAGAAGTTGGTTTTTGCTGTGATGCAAATGACGATAAACATATTATTGTACTGAGTACAACAAGGAAGAGTTTTTTCATTATTTAGTGGTTTCTATAAGTTTAGTTTCTGATATATCTTTGTTGTTTTAACAAAGGAACTACTTTTTTGGGAAAATAAGCCCCTGATTTAGTTATATGTTTCTAAAAT
>CAZBVD010000253.1:0-3119 GCA_964495235.1 uncultured Dysgonomonadaceae bacterium
CTGCAATTGATGTGGGTATTTCTGTATCGCGTGTGGGAGGTAATGCACAGATTAAACCAATGAAGAAAATTGCAGGAACACTTAAAATGGACCAAGCGCAATTTACCGAACTATCTGCTTTTACAAAGTTTGGTGGCGACTTAGATAAAGTAACAGCAATGACTATTGATAAGGGCCAAAAAAACGTTGAGCTCCTTACTCAACCAATCAATAAACCTATGAGTGTGCAAAAACAAGTTGCCCTACTCTACTGTGGTACACATGGTTTGCTGGCTAAGCTACCTATTAGCAAAGTAAAAGAATTCGAAAAAGAATTTTTAAACCTACTTGAAACACTTCACCAAGAAGAAGTGTTAGATGTTATAAAAGGTGGTAACATAAACGACGATGTTACAGCAATAATAGAAAAGACTGCAAAAGACGTTGTAAATAACATTCTATCTACAAGCAAATAAAAAATGGCCTCTTTAAGAGATATAAAAACTAAAATAAGCTCTGTAAAATCTACACAGCAAATTACTTCCGCTATGCGGATGGTATCTACTGTGAAGTTGGCTAGAGCTCAAAGAATTACCGAACGCTTTCGTCCCTATCAAGAGAAGGTGAGCGAGTTGTTATCCAATTTTTTAAGCACCGAAGAAACTGTCTCATCGGAATTTGAAGAAAAGCGTGAGGTAAAAAAAGTTGCCATTGTTGTCTTTGCAGGAAACATGAGTTTGTGTGGTGCATTCAACTCAAATGTTATAAAAGAATTTGAAGCCACAACTAAAAAACTATCTCACTTACCTAAAGAGAATATACAAGTTTATGCTATTGGAAAAAAGATTGTGCAGGCAGTCAATAAATTAGATTACGAAGCCTATTTTCAATCAGACGAATTGGCAAACAACCCCACTTATGAAGAGAGTGTAGAAATAGCCGAAGACTTGATGAAACAATTTACTAACAAGGAGATTGACAAGGTAATTGTGATATACCATCATTTCCGTAGCAAAGGAAGTCAAATACTTACTACCGAAACATTCTTGCCATTCTCATTTGACAATCTAAAAAAAGAGAAAGAGAAACACAATGAGTATATCGATTATATTGTAGAACCCAATAAAGATACAATTCTCTCGGAACTAATTCCTCAAGTTATAAAACTAAAACTCTATTCTTATCTTCTAGAAAGTCACGCATCAGAACATGCCGCTCGTTCTATTGCCATGCAAGCTGCTACAGACAATGCCGACGACTTGCTTGAAGAACTATCCTTGGTCTACAACAAATCGAGACAGCAGAGCATAACTAATGAATTATTGGATATTATAGGCGCTACGTTTAAATAATGGTTAACCCAGTGAAATAATGCTTAGCATTAAATCTTTGATTTATTTCATAATATCCAAAAATAATAACAAACCTTGAAGCTTTGAACGACTTGTGCACAAGAAATTATGTAAAGCAATTTAAATGGGGTTTAGGTTTTAAAAAAGCAATATACTCTACTGATTAGCAAACTCAAATAGATCTATCAGATGTTGTTGATTCTTAAAGTCTGGGTTATTTTGTGAAGCATACGCTTCTATTTTTCCAATTAGCGCGATAAATCTTCTTCAATGTTTTAAGCTTAGAGATTTTGTGCCTCTTCCCATCCTTCAACAAAACAAATTGCTCTTTATATGTCAGCCTTGAAAATATTATCCATTGCAAGTGGGTCAAAAACTCCCCACTCGGGCATTGTGGTCAATCTGGTTAACGAAGCCGTAATTGTTGAACCACCGTAAGGGCCTCTATTGTCGCCATATGTAGCTATTCTAGCTTGTCGTTGAAGCAATAGTTTTGATTCATTGCTATAGGTTTTCAGCACTTCTGCTATGTCAGATTTAACTGTAGGGATAAAGGTTCTATTTCCATACGTCACCTCTAAAACAGTGCTTAGGTCAACCAAAACAAAGGGATCTCTATCTTCATTGATGTAGAAGATGCGCTTAGAGTTGAGATGGTAGTTTAAGTTTTCCTCCGAACTTGCTCCGTCTTTAAAGATGACTTGCCCAGACTGAAAAACAGAATCGAGAAATTGACTCTTCAGTTGCTCATTTTCTTGTTGAGAAGTTTTTTTCGTTCACTGGCAGATCATGATTGTTGACACTGATAATAGTAATAAAACAGATAGTGTTAAGATTGTTTTTACATCATTTTTTATCGAGGTTTTAAATTTATGATTCTCTGCGTCTTATTTATTCAGTTAATTAGGAATATCAAAGCACCATATTCGGTACTGTGGGATTCTTCCAGTTGTGACCAATCATGTCTATCTCTATTTGTTGTTTTAAACAAGTATTGTCATCTTCTGCACACTTAAACTGAATTAATCTTCTTATCTATTAATATATGACTTCTTTTTCTTTATAAAATTTAATTGGTTCATTGGTTTTTGAGTTGATAAATTAAAAGTTTACAACAGGCTCAATCATGCTAAGGTGTTTAAATAATTAGAACTAGAGGTGATGAGAATTATAAGTTATGAATTAAGGAACTAACTGTTAATGAATTCATTTGCATGCAAGTATGCAACACGCCCGTTATAATCAATTGTTATATCCATTTGTGGAAAGATTGTATTTGGTTAAGTATAAATCAACTTTATGAGTTAAATAGTCAAATCGGAGGTGTAGGATTCAAGAATCACTTCATGAAAGTCAAATCCGACTATGTAGGATTCAACAATTACGTCATGAAATTCAAATCTGACTATGAGGATTCAAGAATCATGTCATGAACAATCAAATCTGACTATGTAAGATTGGACAATAAAGGTGCGAAAATCAAATCTGAACGTGTAGGATTCAACAGTCAGGGTATAAAACTTAAATACTATGACTAAGAAAAGGCTTTATTGGAAGCTATACACAAAGTATTAGAGCCTATCCAATATCTTGTATATGAGTATTTACACATTCACAAAACAGCTAAACAATTTTCATATAAAAGCAAAAAAAAGAATACCCACAAGGATATCCTTTTTTATTTATATAATCACGCACAATGGTGTTAGTCCATCAACGAGTCTGGGTCTAAATTATCGTGCTCAATATCTAAGAAATACTTATAAGTACCTACTCTCAAATCAGAAC
>CAZBVD010000254.1:0-3097 GCA_964495235.1 uncultured Dysgonomonadaceae bacterium
TCTTCTCCAAAACCAACTACTTAATAACCACCGTTAGCTTTGTATCGCTATCCATTCCTTTAAAATGCCATTCTTTTGTACCACTTAAATTATCTCCTGCTCTATAGAGTATATTAGAGTTTGGATTTTGAGCTGTGGGTAATTCGTCATGAATATTAGGTGTTGGCGAATAGTTGTATAAATTAATTGCCCCCAAATCATAAGTAATGCCATTTACAGTAGACTTGCTCCAATCCACGGCGTTAAATTTGTAGCCAGTAGTAGTTGATGTTTGGTCTGACAATAGTGTTGCTACACCAAACCGCTGAAGTATATCGCCATAGCTAAGTGCAACTCCTCCATTTGAGTTTGCAGCAGCTACAATAGAATTGACACCCGTGCTATTATTCTGAATAAGTTCTCTAATAAAATTTGCACCGCCGTAGTTTCTCATCAAATATGCTCCTAATGCATATGTCTTAGAGTAATTGATGAGAGTTTGATTATCATTTTCACTCCATTCCAAAAGATTATAATGGTTGTGAGAGTTATATAAAGGCAGCCTTCCTGCAGTATTACGAGTATTGCCAGCGGATGGGGTTGAATAAGCCACTCCTCGAGGACCATCGGCAAAAATTTTGCTTGCAACCAAATCTTCTACACACTGGGCGCTCATTTCATTAATTGGTATATCTCCTTCTTGATCAGTTAAAACGCTATGTTGATAAAAGTATATCATGTGTGTGAACTCGTGAGCCAATGTAGATATTACTTCTTGTGGCCAGAAGTTTGATATACTCCATCCCCCTCTTTTTGTTTCAGCTAGCAAAACTGCATCAATTGTAAACATCAATTTTTCATTAGAATCTGAATAACTAGCTTTAGTAAAATTATCTCTAGAATAGAAATATCCAAGCGTTACTGTACCAGTAGTGGTATTATCATTGTCAATATCAGTTAGCCATATATGAATGTCGTCTGTTTCTGGTATTAGGTTATTGAAACGTGTTGCTCCCCAATGATCTCCTGCCGCATTTGTTACCCATTCGTATATATCATTATCATTACCAGGACTCAAAAACTTAGGAGCAATAGCATCTACCATTTGTTGTGTAACAGTGTATTTTTTTGTGCCTCCTTCTGTCCAACAATCATTTGCTACCCATACATATAAGTTCTTTCCATGTGCAGTTATCACTTTTCTTACTGTAGAGTTAACCTTATTGCCCAAATCATCAAAGAAATATTCACTAGTACCCACTTCAAGGTTTGCAGAATTCGCTTTTTGCTGGTTATAAAGTGGTTTACTCACCCCTTTCTCAAATTCTTTTGTTGGGTTATTATTAAACTTGGTAATAGAAGGCTTTCCTGAAACAATAAAGGATGATTGTGGAGTAGATCTTGTAGTTGTTTTTGCCGCTCTACTCATAGTTTCAACATTGCTCTGCAATTTTGGAAGAGGCACTGAAAACTTTTCGTTTTTATTTGAAAAAACAAAGAACACATCTTTTTCATTGAGACCATTTAATTGAAAAACAAAATCCCCAGATGCATTTATATGCTGTATTGCATTGGTTGAGCCCACAATTAAATTTGCTTCAGCCATTATGGAGAAAACTCCTGATGCTATTGAACTATCTATCCAATTTTTTTTAAAAGCTTTTGCTTTAATTGTAGCACTTTCTTCTAAAACAAACGGGGCACTATAGAGCTTCGATGATTCTGTTGGGTTCTTGCCATCTAATGTATATCTTATTTCTGCTCCACTTGTAGCAGATGTTATGGTTATAGTTTGTGCGGTTGTATACAAACCCCCATTTGGGTTTATGAGAGGTGTTGCAACTAAAGATGCCGCAGACTGATTAACCTTTACAGTTTTTGTTAACCCTTCTATTGCGAAAATTATAGTAGTGTTTCTAGCCTCAACAGTTTTATTGCCCTTTACAGTAATAGTAATACTGTTAGTTGTTGCATTTCCACTTGTTTTAGATAGAATACACCAACTATCGGACGATTTTGCTGTCCAATTTACATTTGACTCAAAAGAGATTGTTTGAGAACCACCCGCTTCTGAAACCTCAATAACTGTATTGTTAATTACAATTGAGGGTTTATCGTCTTTTTGGCAAGAGAGCATCACTAAAAAAAGTGATAATATAAGTAGAATCTGATTTTTCATAACCTGTTGTTATTCTAATTTTCTAAGCTTGTATAGCTACACTTTGAAGATATAGTTGTACTATTTTAACTACTTGCAATAGCTATACTACAATAGCCTAAACACTTTTATAATAGTATTTGTTTTTGCGATATTGCAATCCACTATTTGTTACTAACAAAGATAATTACATTTTGCAATAAATAGTGTTGCATATAGTTATTAGCTCAATTATTATATATCATACACATTAATCTATAATACTATCATAATCATACAAATAACTTAAAACTGCAAGTTACTCGTTTGATATTGAAGAAGAAGATTATATATTTAGACAAGCTTAAAAACCGTCCTTCAACTCCCTCGTCTACTTTCAGGGACAGAGTGTCAAGTACCAGATAAAAGCGAACATCATCTAAAAAGTGGTTTCAATATCAAAACAAATAAACAATCCATTGATTACTAATAAACCAATGTATATACATTTGCATTGTCATGAATAATGAGGGTTAAGCAGAGACCTTCATGGATCAAGGTTCAAACCATCTGCCCTTTCTATTGTTGATAAAAAAGAAAAATATCTATGGCACTAACACTTTCAAATATGATGGAACTGGGTACAAAAGCACCCAACTTTACCTTGAAGGATACTGTAAACGGAAAAACTGTATCACTAACAGATTTGAAATCTTAAGTAGCAACAGTGGTTCTATATATTTGCAACCACTGTCCGTATGTGAAACATATAAACTCTAAAATGGTAGAGGTGGCAAACAAGTATCAAAAACAGGGCGTGCAGTTTGTTGCAATAAGTAGCAATGATGTGGAGACTTATCCACAAGACAGCCCTGAGAAAATGAAACAAGTAGCTAAAGACGAAGGATATACTTTCCCCTATCTTTACGACGAAACACAAGAGGTAGCAAAAGCTTACCAAGCAGAATGCACTCCAGATAT
>CAZBVD010000255.1:0-3090 GCA_964495235.1 uncultured Dysgonomonadaceae bacterium
TCGGCTGCTTTAAATAGCTTCTTTTCGAAGCTGGTGGTGTCTTTTTTTGCCATTAATATGTTTGTTTGAGTTCTCTTTTTAATGTTCGGTTATTATAGTTCTCAGAAGTAGCTTTTGCTTTTCGCATGATTCAAATCATAGTTACTTATAACAGTTCTACCTCCTTTCCACAAAGATATCAAATTTAACAATGTGTCACACACTTTCACGCATCTTTTTATTTGCAATCTCAAATATAGATGTATAATAAATAAGAAGAATACAAATAATCGTAAAATGGCACTTCTGCTGTTTTCTGCAATTGTTTTCGTTATTATAAATTATAACAATGCAGCCTCTTTAAGGCACTTTGCAGCATTCAAAAAAACCAACCGTCTCTATGCAACTCTTATACAGCAGCTGGTGTGCACAAATAATAATCCTGTTGTCATATCATCAATTATTGTATGTGCTTTGTTCCAATGAAATAATAATCCTGATTTCATGGGGCAAGCTGAAACTCATAACCTCCCAGGAAACTCCTCACTATTATATATGCTACCGTAAAAAAAGATTCATCTTTTCTCTTTTCAATGAAAATAAAGAAGGCAACTGCTTGAGGAAATGCAGGAAAACACTGTTTCTAACAGTTTTGCTATTTTAGGGGCTGTTTATCATCAATTTATAAGCTTACATGCTCATTAAGCACTCTTTTGTTTGTAGTGGCAACATTTCCTACGCGTAGGACACAATTTTATAAGTACAACAGTCAAATCCTACGCGTAGGACACAATTTAAAGAGTTTGGATGTCAAATCCTACGTGTAGGATGCAAAATATAAAGTATAGATGCAAAATCCTACGTGTAGGATTGAAAAAACAGAGTGTAGATGCAAAATCCTACGTATAGGATTGAAAAAACAGAGTGTAGATGTCAAATCTTACGTGTAGGATTAAATTTTATAAGTATAGATGACAAATTCTACGTGTAGGATTAAAAAAATAGAGTTGTTAGGTGATTTCCTACGTGTAGGATTCTTTTGAAAGACTACAAAAAAGGTGACCAACGTGTAGGATTTCTTTAAAAGACTACAGAAAAGATAACCAACGCGTAGGATTTGTTTTAAAGACTACAGAAAAGATAACCAACGTGTAGGATTTGTTTTAAAGACTATAGTAAAGATAACCAACGTATAGGATTCTATGTAGAGCGTTAATAAAAAGCGGCCAAGTAGAAGGATTCTTAGTTTATACTTTAGAAAAGCAATTAACATGATAAGATGATTTATAAGAGTGACGGAAAGATAAACAACATGGTTGCATGAGCTGTAAACAGTGTATTCAAAGCTTCCAGCTTTTGAAATAGGAGGAGCTATAAACTTTACTTTTGTGACAGAAAAAGGTGAAACAGCATCAAAATTGAAAAATAGATTAATTTAAAAGCAATTACAATAATAAAACTACTGCCTTTAACCAAAAACAAGTATTTACAAAATAGATATAATAATATGTATCTGTTTTGTTACTAAAAAGTTTGTAAGCAAGTTATTGCAAAATTATCGTAGCGCTATTAATGTTATAATATTAAAACCACGAATAAAATAAAAGTTTAAAAGTGCAAGTTATTTGTTATTTAATGAATTGCTACAACCCTCTTTATCAACATTGTAGATTTTTTGATTAAAAACTTATCAACAAAATAGTCATTTTAAATGATATTTATTGGGGAATTCCGATTCTTTTATCTATCATTGCACAATCAATGGAGCTAATATATCTGATTACCTATTTATTATGATAGAATGTGCTGCTTATTTGTGCTTATTAGATATGAAAATGGTAATAAAGTCTTTTAAGTTAAGTAAGCACAAACAAAAGATGGAAAGGTTGTTTTAATTTTTACATCGAAATTAATTCTAACCAACGTTTTATAAAAAACCAATGGATATATTTGTGCTTTAGATAGAGAGAGATGAAATAATAGATTGTAGAATATTTTACTGGAGCTGGAATGTTTAGTATTAAAAAAAGAAGAAAGGAGTATATATATGATGTAGTAACAAATTATTAGAAGAGAAAGTTAGAAAAAAGAGGTGATGTGGACTACCTCTATTATTAATTACAAATGTCCATATTATTTTTAATTCATATAAATATGAATACAATTAGTGAAAAACTGAAGATAGTTAGAGTACCAGTCTCTAAACTCCATAAAACGGAGGTATCTTATTTAGGCGACAAAGTGTTGCGTATTGTTGAAAAGCACGATCCCGTGTTGTTGTTGCTAGAACCTACCTACAATTTGCTAGAGGCCCAAAAGGCTCAAATAGGTAAGCTAAACGTGCGTTATGGTAATGATCCGGATAGACTGGCTCTAAAACCCTTGCGCGAGAAGGTTGTATTGTGTGCAAGTGCAGTAAAGCTTCACTTGAAAACGCTTGCCAAGACAACCAACAAGCAGCAACTGCTTCCTATTACAACAGCTGTAAATGCTAGTTTATTGTATTTAAGTGCATCAAATGCTCGCAAAGAGCTAGAGAGTAAGGTGAGTGGTTTTTTGAGTATGGCCGAAAACAACGAGGAACTAGCAGAGGCGCTTGAAGAGTTTGGCTTTATGCAAGCTGTAGATAACTTGAAGTTGGCTTTTAGAGAAATGCAACAGATGTCGGGCAAAAGAGAAGGAGCGCTTTCTGATAGACACAAAGAGTCTACTGATAAGCTAAGCAACGATGTGTTGAGTGCAGTTGAAACGCTACTTCAAGATATTGAGCTGGCTCCTTTGCGAAATCCTGAGTTAGACTATGAGCCACTGGTTGACGAGTTGAATGTTATGCTAAGCATGCTTAGACGCACAATAAAGCTACGCGAAGCACGCAACAAACGCTTAGCTGCAGAGAAGAATGGCGAGGAGACAGAAGTAGAAGAAGGCGATTCTACCGAAGTGCAAATTACAGCCGAAGATAGCAATGGAACCATTATAACTCCACTATCTTATGTAGCTTCTATTAATGAGTTGAATGCTCCCACTGTTGAAGAGCCTAAAGCACCTGCGCCTAAAAACGGAAGCGGTTCTGAAAAGAACAATGGTGAAAGTTTAGATCAAAAAAAGACT
>CAZBVD010000256.1:0-3073 GCA_964495235.1 uncultured Dysgonomonadaceae bacterium
GATAAATTGTTATACTTACCAGTAAAAACACCTTTGTGATAGCAATAGCTATTATGCAACCTCTTTTCGCAAACACATTAACTATAAAATTGTTTTTACACCAATTCATTGATAATTAATAGGCAATTATTTTACACCTATATCTTTCTGTTATAGAAGAGTATAAATCTGCTACTTTACTGCTATTTTATACTTAATAAAACTTAGCAGTATATGTAGATGCATTCAAATTGACTATATTTGCACTTGGTAAATTATAAAACAACAAAAGCAATAAAATATAACTATGGCAGACGATAAAAAAATTATCTTTTCTATGGTGGGTGTTAGTAAAACCTTTCCACCCCAAAAACAAGTTCTAAAAAACATCTATTTGTCATTCTTTTATGGTGCTAAAATTGGCATCATTGGTTTAAACGGATCGGGTAAATCAACCCTTTTGAAAATGATAGCCGGTATTGAAAAAGATTATCAAGGAGAAATTGTGTCCGATAAATCTTTCTCAGTAGGTTATTTAGAGCAAGACCCTAAGCTCGACGAAAATAAAACAGTAATTGATATTGTACGCGAAGGAGTGAAACCTGTAATGGATCTCTTGCAAGAGTATGAAGATATTAACCTAAAGTTTGGTTTACCCGAATACTATGAAGATTCCGACAAAATGGACAAACTATTTTCTCGTCAGGCAGAGTTGCAAGACAAGCTTGATGCATCTGATGCATGGAATATAGATAATAGGCTAGAAAGAGCAATGGATGCATTGCGTTGTCCACCCGAAGACGAACCCATTCGCCATCTTTCGGGAGGTGAGCTTCGCCGCGTTGCACTCTGCAGATTGCTGTTGCAAGAACCCGATGTGTTATTGCTAGATGAGCCCACCAACCATCTGGACGCCGAGTCTATCGATTGGTTAGAGCAACACCTACAGCATTATAAAGGTACTGTTATCTGTATTACTCACGATAGATATTTCTTAGATCATGTGGCTGGTTGGATTCTTGAGCTTGACCGTGGCGAAGGTATTCCTTTTGAAGGAAACTACACTTCGTGGTTAGAGCAAAAGACGAAACGCATGGCTATGGAAGAGAAAACTGCTAGCAAGCGTCGCAAAACATTAGAAAGAGAGTTAGACTGGATTCGCATGGCCCCCAAAGCACGTCAAGCTAAGGGTAAGGCTCGTTTAAATTCATACGAACAACTCTTAAACCAAGACCAAAAAGAGGTAGAAGAGAAACTGGAGATATTTATTCCTAATGGTCCTCGTTTGGGTAATAAAGTAATAGAGGCGCATGGTGTAGCTAAAGCATACGGCGACAAGCTATTGTTTGACAACCTTAACTTTACACTACCTCCAAATGGTATTGTGGGCGTAATTGGGCCTAATGGTGCGGGTAAAACCACACTCTTTAGATTAATTGAAGGACTTGAAACTCCCGATAAAGGTACTTTTGAAGTGGGCGAAACTGTTGTTACAGCATATGTAGATCAAGCTCATAGTTCCATCGACCCCAATAAAACAGTATATGAAATAGTATCTGATGGTTCAGATTTTATAAGAGTTGCTGGACGCGAAATTAATTCACGTGCATACTTAAGTAGGTTTAACTTCTCTGGAGGCGACCAAGAAAAACTGTGTAGTGTGCTTTCGGGTGGAGAGCGCAATCGTTTACACCTTGCAATGGCACTAAAAGCCGAAGGCAACGTATTGCTACTGGATGAGCCCACCAATGATATCGACGTAAATACACTGCGTGCATTGGAAGAAGGTTTAGAAAGTTTTGCTGGTTGTGCTGTTGTTATTTCTCACGATAGATGGTTCTTAGACAGAATTTGCACGCACATCTTAGCATTCGAGGGCAACTCAGAGGTGTTCTATTTCGAAGGTTCGTATAGCGAGTATGAAGAGAACAAGAAAATGAGAATGGGCAATGTTGAGCCTAAGAGGGTGAGATATAGAAAGCTTTAAAAGAATTAAAAGAGAAGAGGTTGATAGTATGCTATACAATTCTAAGTATAGCATACGCCCTCATTTTCAAAACATTGCAGTGTTTTATTAAAGTAATTAGTTAGCTTTTATACTAATAGGTATTGACCACATCAATTAATATATCATGAAACATCTAGTTAAATTAGTTATAGCTTTTACTATTCTAAGTTGCTCATGTAGTAAAAATACTATACAAGGTGAGAGCTATAGTAAAGAGAAAGTAAAAGTAGGCGTTTTTGAAGGCCATGGTGGTTCTCAAACCTGTGTTTGGGAAGCAGTTGAGGCAATTAAAATAGATAAAGAGATGGATGTGGCAGTTATTTCCACATCTGATATAGCAAATGGAGTATTAGAAACTCTCGATGCTATAATTATTCCAGGAGGTGGAGGTAGCCGTCAGTATCTTAATCTTGGAGAAGAAAACCACAACCGTATTCGCAATTTTGTTGCAAATGGAGGTGGCGCTGTGGGTATTTGTGCAGGAGCTTATCTGTTTTCAAATACACCCAATTATGCGAGCATTGGCATAAATGGTGCAGAAGCTATTGATATAGAGCATGATAATCGTGGACACGGATTGGCTAAGTTTACTCTATCGGACGAAGGGAAAGATATTTTTCCTGAGTTGGCTTCACGCGACACCAATTATGTAATGTATTACGAAGGACCTGTATTTGTAAATGCGCAAGATACTATCAACTACACACTATTTGCTACAATGGAGAGCGATGTGCACGAAGAAGGCGGAGCGCCAAAGAATATGACAAATGGCAAACCGTTTTTTCATGGCAACAATTATGGACAAGGTCGCGTGTTTAGCACAATTGCTCACCCCGAGGCTACTCCAGGTATGCGTTGGCTCATCCCTCGCATGGTAAGGTGGACATTGGGGTTAGAGTATGTTTCGTATAGCGAGAATGCTGTGAGACCATCATTATTTGAAAAAGAAATTCTTTTTAATGTAGATATGCTAAAGAAGGAGTCTGACTATTACAGCACATTCCTCTATGGCACTGCTAATGAGAAGATAGAGGCGCTAGATTGGTTAGAGGCTAATGTATCTTGGACTGCTAAAAGATTGGTGCA
>CAZBVD010000257.1:0-3059 GCA_964495235.1 uncultured Dysgonomonadaceae bacterium
ATAACCGTATTAATCAATTTATAACAGAATATTATCAAGAGTTTTTAAGCAATCCAGTATTACAGGATAAATACATTAAGGAGCTTACTCATTCGCAATATCCTGTTATGGCATATCCAGTTTATCCTGAGCCAGCATATTATTATTTGAAACAGATTTCTGAGCGGTTTATTTTGCCCGCTTCAGGTTCTATGCCTGACAACTCTATTGCGCTATTTGTAAATAATACAGCATTTGTGGAAGCGTTTTTGTGCGGAATGAATACAGAGATGGGTAGAGAATTGCTTTGGAGAGAATATCCAACCGATTCGCGTGGCTCATATTTCCGCAAGTTTTGGGATACTGAAATCAAAAAAGATATAAAAGAGGAACTCCGTTCCGATACGTTTTTCGATATTCTTCCCATTCACAAATGGGAGTATCAGGAAGGAGATATGCCGCTCAAGACACACAAACTTGGACAAAACCATACTGCAGGAAAAGACAACCTGTTGATATTTGCAATTAAAGGAGAATTGTTGAAAAAATATCCAGAAACTATCATTTACCTTAGCAAAGCCTCCCTCAATGGTAATAAGATACTCATAAATCCTGATGCAGTGAAAATACTTCCCGATCTCTCAGCATGGTTGAGCGAAGATACATATATAGTGGGATTTCCTGCTAAACTAGATGAACTAACAGGAAATCCGGCAACAAAAGATCCCGGTTATTTTCTCACATTTATGAATCGCCCTGGAGAAACGCGATTTGCATCTCGCAAAGACAATCCTGCAAAAGCAGTGAGTAATGCCGCTGAAACTGCTGCCAATTTGCTTGTTCAACCCTCAATGTTTGGGAAACATGTAAGTCAGTTTTTGAGTGGATGGCAAAATGCTCCACAAAAATGAATTTAGTAGTTCCAGAAAAAAAGATAATCGTATGAAAAATAAGAATGCTCAAATAAACGCTGCACGCATTGCCAAAATCAATCATTCGGTAACGCTCAATAGCACGCTTTCACCCTATATGCTTTTTCCCGTGCGTCTCGAAACCCATTTTCGCGAAGTGCTCATTAGTCCTCGTGCTACGCACGAAACGGAAGTTGAAGAGGTGTTTAGAGGTTTTGTGGAAATAATTAATCGGCTTTTTATCACATTCCTTCCAAAAAATAGTGAGCCAGTTCTATTTTCCGACACTTTATCTGAAGCTCTTTACGATTTGAAAGTTAAAATTGAAGAACTCGATTTATTATCATCTCAAGCCAAAACATCCATTGTGTCTGTAGTTTCCATGCTACAAAGTACGGTTTACAACATAACACAACTCTCAGAAGATAAATCTCTGCAAAAACAGATGCACGATATACTTGATGTTGCCAAAAGTATAGAAGTTTCTAATGCTGTGAAAGAGGACAGTGCTACTGTTTTTCTAAAAGAATTAAGGGCAACCTTCAAGTCGTTGAAAACATTAGCAGAGCATAGTCGCACTCCTTATCGTAGCAAAGCATATTATAAGCAACCCGATAAGCAAAAAGAAGAAAATGAGCGTCTGTATCGCTATATTACAGGGCGTGCAATGCGTATTGCCAATTTCTTCAATTCAGCTGATGCTCGTATTAAAGATATTCCGTGTATGGATAACCGCCAGCGAATGGTAGCAATAAGAGATCTTCATGCAAATAATTTTTCGGAGTGGAATAATCTTTTTTCGAATGTTTCTAATAATATGCAGAAGATATACCGAGGGTTATCATATCAAAATCAGAAACTTACAGAGAAATACAACAATGATTGGAAAGGAATATTAGAGGACGCTCAAGTAAAATGCAGAACTTTTACTGCTGAATTTGATAGCTATATCAAAGATAAACCGCGCACCAAGTTTCATTACACGCGTCTTGCCCAATCAGCGTTGCAACTTAATATAGAGTTGTTGGGAGCTTCTGCTTCTAGCATACTTATTCCTTACAATCAATTAGAGAAGAAGATATTTGCTGTCAACAGGCTTATACTAAAATCTATATTGAAATACAATTCCGAAAAGGATTTTGTGCATAGCATGCTTCAGCAGCTTGCCAAAAGTATAGAGATATATACAACGCTGATGAAAGATAAGAATTATACTGAATATAAGGATTCAGATAAAAACAAAATTCTTCATACATTAATTAAGATTAGAAGCGTTGAGTCAATTTCATTGCAGAGTGGGGGTGATGAAGCACCTATTAATCAAAAACAGCTTTGTGTGCGTATTTTTCCAGATGATGTATTCATTCATCAACAAGACAAGCTGTTGACTGAAGAGGAGGTGCTTGATGGTAAGTTATTTTGGATTAAATGGTTCATTGCTTCCGGAAATAGAATACACGAAAAAGAAGCTTGGAATGTGCTTTGGCGAAAGTATACTGTAATGCGTGCATCATGGATTGTTCGTGTGCTTCATCCTATAAATCTTGATTCTTATTCACCCCTTCGTCCATATAAAAACAATGCAGATATGGAAAAGGCTCTTTTAGATTTGGTGGAATTGAGCAATAAGTATGACTTGAGCGAAGGCAAGCAGAAACACGAGAATGAGAAAAATATGCACGATGGCATTGCTGAAATGCTTCCCAAGTTTTATGTAGTGCGCAAGATAGCCATGCAATACAATAAAATTGTAGATTATCTCTATTTGAGATTAAATAGCGATTTGGGATATGTGCTACGTAGATTAGAATCTTTTCTAATGTTTTACGATAGTCACCCAGAATACAAGGAGCGAGACTATATGGCGTATGTAGATACAGATTATCAGTCGCTTATTGCTTTTTACAATGAACTTAAAGACCTTATTCTGCACCTAAAAAACAGCGAGGTTTCATTGGATGCAATGATAAAAGAATATCTTGTAATATTAGATGAAAAGGACGTGTTCTTTCCAAAAATAGATAAAGTGAGAGATGCCGATGTTTTCTCGCCACCCGTTTCGGCCATTATGCCCGACCGTTTTTTGTTTTTCGGTGATACAAAACTTAAAGTTGACGGAAAAATAAGGAAAAAACGAATTGTTTATGCTGGTCGTAAGGTGAATAAAAA
>CAZBVD010000258.1:0-3056 GCA_964495235.1 uncultured Dysgonomonadaceae bacterium
TTATTTCTTATTCTCTTCCTATCATCATTCTCCCTTCAAGCCCAATTGAAAGGAATCCTCATTGATGAGAACCAACAACCAATTGAGTTTGCCAATGTAGCACTCTACTCATTGCCCGACTCAGTAATGATAACAGGAACGGTGAGTGATGGTAAGGGAAGCTTCTCTTTGAATGGGAATGGCATAGACAATGCATTCCTGAAGGTTTCATTTATTGGATATGAAACGCAGACGGTTCCGACCATTGTGGAGCAAACTATTGTGATGAGAGCAGAAGCTTCTCAGTTGGGCGAAGTGTTAGTTTCGGGAAGCAGAAAGATATTCAAATTAGACAATGGAGGTATTGTAGCTGCAGTGAAAAACACAGTGCTCGAAACCCTAACCAATGCCAACGAGGTGATTGCTCAAATGCCTTTCTTGAGTGGAAAGGATGGCAACTTCACTGTGTTCGGAAAAGGAACGCCCATTATTTATATCAACAACCGATTGGTGCGCGATAATCAAGAGTTGGAGCAACTCTCTCCATCTGACATTAAAAACATTAGAGTAATTACATCTCCTGGCGCAGCTTATGATGCCACAGTGAAAGCAGTTATAAAGATTACTACAGAGAAGCCTGTTGGCGAAGGCCTGAGTGGAATGCTTTATGCACGTGGACAACAAGCAAGCGTCTTTTCGGGTGGTGAGTATGCAACACTTAACTATCGGAGAGGAGCATGGGACGTTTTTGGTTCTGCTTTTTACAACCACCACAACTTTAAAACTGATTTTGACGCCACTCAGCGCATGTTTTTGCAAGATAATGAGCGTCAGCAGGTATATAAAACTAATGAGGAGGGTGGATATAATAGTCTTAACTCGGTAGTTGGATTAAACTTTAATCCCAATGCCAATCATTCAGCAGGAATTCGATACAACAATTACAATGTAACGTGGAAGGGCGATATCATAAATGACATTGCATATACAGCACCGAATGTATCCGAAGAAATAAAACAAAATGCCACTTCAGACTCACCAAGAAATACGCACAGCTTCAATGGTTATTACAACGGTGAGATGAGTGAGAAAGTATCTATCAACTTAAACGCAGATGTTGTAAGTGGCAATGAAAAAGATAATATGGATTCATACTACGTGGAAACTCCAAGTGATATTTTGACAACAATAGGCGAAAGAGACTTCACGCTTTATGCCATGAAAGGAATAGTATCGTATAACTTAGGAAAGGCTGTGTTGGATATGGGTGCAGAATATTCTCATACACGAGTTTTACAATCCTACAATATCAACAATGATGATTTGGGAATTGACAATACTAACGATAAAGCCCTTCAAAACCGAAGTGCGCTGTTTGCTTCCTACCAAACACAATTTGGCAAGATGGGGTTGAATGCAGGATTGCGCTATGAGAACATTGTGCTCGATTATTACGAAAGTGAGGTGAAGAATGACGAACAGTCAAAACGATACAATCAACTCTTCCCCAATATCTCATTGTCGTATGCCACTGATAATATTCAAACCGTTGTGGGATATGAACGAAAGGTGCGTTACCCTTCATACCGTCAATTGCGAAGCAATATTCAGTACAGTTCGCCATTTATTTATGAAAGCGGCAATCCATTGTTGAAGCCACAAATTGAAAATCAATTTTCGGTGATGTTCGCTTGGCAAAACCTGCAAGGTATGGCTGGGTATTCTATTATAGAGGATGCCATGCAATCCATTCCGCAACAGTTTAAAGACGAAGGCATCATTCTGCTGAGGGATGAAAATGTAAAACGAAGCCGCAACACTAATATTGGGCTATCCTATTCACCCACCTTTGGTGTGTGGCGTCCACAATTTGAAGCCGGTGCTATGTGGCAGTGGCTGAAACTGGATGAGGTGGATAGTGATTATAGCAAACCCATTGGGAGTGCAAAATGGCTCAACACCTTCTCCTTGCCACAAAAATGGACATTGCGAGTGGATGCTTCGGGTCGCACATCGGGACATGGAGGAGTAGCATATATGCAACCTTCGTGGGGCATAGATCTAAAGGTTACAAAACGACTTATTGAAGACAAGCTTTCAATAAATCTTACCGCAAATGATGTATTTAAGACCAATACAAACAAATGGGAAATGGATTACGGGAAGATTAATATGTTGTATGATAAAAATATTGACTCTCGTTCGGTAACGCTCACTGTTAGCTATCGATTTAATTCAACAACGGATAAATACAAGGGGCAGCAGGCGAGTGGGGAGGTTAATAGGTTGTAAAATATTGAAACAAATTATTTAAAACAAATAAACTATGAGAACTTTAGAAAAAACGTTACTAGTGCTTTTCTTATTTGCTATAGCACCTCTTTGCTTGATTGCTCAATCATCCAAAGTAGTGAAAGAGAAAAGAAATCTATCAGGTTTCTCAGCCATCAACATGTCGGGAAGCTGGGATGCTGTAATTACACAGGGCAAAAACTTCTCTGTTACCATTGAAGCCAATGAAGAGTCTATTGATGACATACGCATCAAAGTGAAAGACGGAACGCTTTATGTAGCTAACAAAAGAAATAAACATCGTGTAAATATATTAAATACACGTAGTGATATTCGCAAAGTGCGCATCACATTGCCAGAGTTAGAAAAAATAACCGCTTCGGGTGGTAGTGGTGTTCTTTCACAAACTCCGTTTCGCACAGAGAGTCTGAAAATTGTAATGAGTGGCGGTAGCTCCTTAAAGAGCCTGTCGTTAGATTGTCAATCACTGAATTGCAAGATGAGTGGCGGTTCTGACGCCAATATTCACCTCGTAAATGGCAAAATTGTAAACATTAATAACTCTGGTGGCAGCGACCTCTCATTGAGTGGTCTGTTTGCAGAAGTGTTGGATTTGCAATCAGTTGGAGGTAGCCATGTGAAATTGGAAGGAGAAACAAACAACCTTAAAGTGAATTCATCGGGCGGTAGCAATGTGTCTGCTTTCAAACTAAAAGTTAAGAATTGCACTGCTTCGGTTTCAGGAGCAGCTGATGTTGATTTGTATGTAACCGATTCGTTGAATG
>CAZBVD010000259.1:0-3048 GCA_964495235.1 uncultured Dysgonomonadaceae bacterium
AAAGTCTATTAAACAGAGAGCAAAAACAGCCACTGCTTTTGCTCAAAACGAATGGGTTAATAATCAATGGAGCTTCCTTGTAGGGGGACGATTGGACAAGAATAGCTTAGTAGACAATTTGATTTTTAGTCCACGTGCTAACATAAGATTTAATCCTAATGAAAAAATAAACTTCAGACTTAGCTATAGCGAAGGCTTTAGAGCTCCGCAACTATATGATGAAGATTTACATGTGGATATCGCTGGAGGTGAACAGGTGGTAAGATTGCTATCTGATAATTTGAATGCTGAACAATCTCAAAGTCTTAGTGGATCAATGGATATGTATCATGAAATTAATGGTGCAAACCTCAATCTTTTGATTGAAGGGTTTTATACGCATCTAGAAAACCCATTTGTTGATGTGAGAAAAGGAAATGAGATTATAGTTGAAAATGCTTCTGATGGAGCCAAAGTGTATGGTGTTAATTTAGAAGGACGAATGGAGGTCAATTCATGGTTGAATCTGCAAGCAGGAGTAACTTTTCAAAGAAGTCTTTACGCTTCGGAAAGAAAATGGTGGGAATCTGAGAATGAGGAGGATGAAGAGCTTGATTTTGTGGAGGCAACTAGAGAGATGATGCGCACTCCAAACTCTTATGCTTACTTTGTGGCAACCTTTACACCTATAAAGAAGTTTTCGGCATCGATATCCGGAAATTATACCGGTAGCATGTTAGTTCCTCATGAAGCTGGAGATGGAATTGAAGGTGTAGATAAGTTTTCAAAGGTAAATATCACAGAAGAATCACCTACGTTTTTTGAACTAAACACAAAGCTAGCTTATACAATAGATATCTTCAAAAAAATTCAACTTGAATTGAATGCCGGCGTACAAAACATCTTTAATGCTTACCAAGATGACTTTGATACGGGTGCTGGACGCGCTTCTTCGTACATTTATGGACCCGGCGCACCACGCAGCTTCTTTGCAGGATTCAAAATGCGTATTTAGTTTTATATAAACTACCTTTTAGCATATTGCTAAATAAAAAACACTATAGAGATTTATAGAGGCACTTGATTCAAGTGTCTCTATTGCTTTATAATTGCCATTAAAACAGAGGATTCGTTGTTTCAGAGGGTTTATAACTACTTTTAACAACGAACTTGATTGGCTACTATATGATTATAGTTACTTTTACGTTGATTATTTTTTAAAACATATATAGTACTATGAGGTTTTCTACGAAAATTTTTATTTTATTTCTTGCTCTCATTGGATGTCAGCATATATTTTCACAAAACAATATTGTTGAAGAAATTGTGTGGGTAGTGGGTGATGAAGCTATTTACAAATCGGAGGTTGAAGAAGCACGCCGCGAAATGCTCTTGAACAACACACGTATTGATGGTGATCCCTACTGTTTTATACCCGAACAGATTGCAGTAAACAAACTATTTCTTCACCAAGCAAAATTGGATAGTATAGAAGTATCTGATGCCAATGTAAACCGAATGGTTGAGTATTGGTTAAATGAAACTATTGATCGTGCAGGTTCTGCAGAAAAACTTGAAGAGTATTATGGAAAAAAAATCCGAGCAATTCGAGAAGATATACGTAAACAAATAATAGAAGGCGAATTGGTGCAAGGAGTTCAAAATAAATTGATTGGCGATATAGTTCTTGCCCCTTCAGAAATTAGAAATTTTTATTCTTCTATACCACAAGATAGCTTACCATTTATCCCCACAGCAGTAGAAGTTCAAATTATTACACTTGAACCCAAAATACCTCTTAGTGAAATTGATGCTGTAAAAGCTAAACTGAGAGATTACACCGAACGAATAAACTCTGGTGAATCGGAGTTTTCTACATTGGCTTTGCTATACTCCGAAGACGGATCGGCTGTAAAAGGGGGTGAGCTTGGATTTATGGGTAGAGCCTCATTGGCGGCTGAGTTTGCGAATGTTGCTTTTACGCTTAATGATCCTTCAAAAGTGTCAAACATTGTGGAAACAGAGTTTGGATATCACATCATTCAATTGATAGAACGTAGAGGCGATCAAGGAAACTTTCGCCACATACTATTGAAACCCGAAGTTCCACAAGAGGAACTTGATAATGCTATAGCTCGCCTCGACTCTATTCAAACTGCTCTAGTAAATGATGAGATAAGTTTTGATGAAGCAGCAACTTTTATCTCAGCAGATAAAGATACGCGCAACAATAAGGGAATCATGGTAAATATGAACCGAGAAAGTGACTATGCTGGAACTCCTAGATTTGAAATGAATGAGTTAAACCAAGACATTGCACGTCAGGTGGGCGAAATGAAACAAGGAGAAATTTCAAAACCATTTATCATGCGTAACGCTAAAGATAAACAAGTTGCAGCTATTGTAAAACTATCTAAAAGAATAGAGGGACATAAAGCCAATATGAACAGCGACTATCAGACAATTAAGATGATGGCTGAAAATAAGAAACGGCAAGAGTTGTTGGATAAATGGCTCAAAAACAAGATAAAATCGACCTATGTAAGAATAGATGAGAATTGGCGAAACTGCGAATTCAGATATGAAGGTTGGATAAGATAAACAAATATGTTCAATAATATGTCAGTTCTTTGACAAGATGAAAGAAAAAAAACAACATAAAATATTTTCAATAGAGAGTGCACTCATTTTTAGTGTGCTCTTTGTCTTTATAATGGCAGTGAAAGCACAACAGCCAACCGAACCTCCAAAGATAGTGGAGTTGCGTCAAGCTAACGAGCTTCGAAAAGCGTCTGCAAGCGATGTGCAAATACTAAAAGATGATGTGATATTTTATCATGAAGGAGCTTTTATGTATTGTGACAGTGCCTACCTTTATGAAAAGACAAACAGATTTGAAGCTTTTAGTAATGTAAAAATAAATCAAGGAGACACTATTTTTGTGTATGGCGATTATTTGCATTATGAAGGAAACACTAGACTTGCTCAACTCCGAAACAACGTGAGAATGGAGGATAATCAAGCTACACTTTACACAGACAGCCTGAACTATGATAGGATGAACAATCT
>CAZBVD010000260.1:0-3009 GCA_964495235.1 uncultured Dysgonomonadaceae bacterium
AAAGGAACTGACTTTCAACTAAAAGTATGGAGTGCTCTTCTAAAGATTCCGCTAGGCAAACTCACAACCTATGGCAACATTAGTATTCACCTCAACAACCCCAATGCAAATCGTGCCGTGGGCACAGCTGTAGGCTCAAATCCTGTCTCTTTCATAATTCCCTGTCATAGAGTTATCCGCTCCAGTGGAGAGCTAGGAGGCTACCATTGGGGATTGGATTTGAAAGTGGCTATGATTGGATGGGAAGCGGCCAAGACTAAATAACTTCAAACTATTTGCTTACACAATTGTTTGTCACTTACAAACTAATAAGATTTGTTATTTTATTTACTATTTGATAATTGACAAAATAATTGTGTAATTTTGTTCTAAGTAAATAAGATAACCACACATTAAAGAAAGAGATATATAAAATGAGAAAATGGCGCATTGAAGATTCAGAGGATATATACAACATAAATGGTTGGGGAAATAAATATTTCTCTATAAACGAAAAAGGAAACGTGCTTGTTACCCCTCAAAAAGAGAGTTATGGTGTTGATCTAGATGAATTGATGAAAGAGCTAGACATGCAAGATGTTTCTGCTCCTGTATTGGTGCGATTCCCTGAAATATTAGATAGTAGAATTGAAAAAATAAGTACTTGTTTCAAAACTGCAGCAGCCGAGTACGAATACAAAGCACAAAGTCATATTGTTTACCCCATCAAGGTAAATCAAATGCGCCAAGTTGTTGAAGAGATTGTGACACATGGCAAAAAATTTAATATCGGATTAGAGGCGGGTTCTAAACCAGAGTTGCATGCAGTATTAGCAATTGATACAGACCGAGACTCTTTGATTGTTTGCAACGGTTATAAGGACGAAGATTATATAGAGCTGGCACTATTGGCACAGAAAATGGGCAAGCAGGTGTTTATTGTTGTTGAAAAACTCAACGAACTACACTTAACATTAAAGCTAGCCAAAAAATTAAATGTGAAACCAAACATTGGTATCCGAATAAAATTAACTAGTTCGGGTAGTGGCAAATGGGAAGAATCGGGAGGGGATGGTAGTAAGTTTGGACTTAACTCCAGCGAACTCTTAGATGCTATAGAGGTACTGAAAGATCATAATATGACTGATTGCCTGCGCCTCATCCACTTTCATATTGGAAGCCAAATAACAAAAATACGTCGTATTAAAACAGCATTGCGCGAAGCTGCACAGTTTTACGTACAGCTTTATAAACTTGGCTATAAAATAGAGTTTACAGATATTGGAGGCGGACTGGGTGTAGACTATGATGGCACTCGCTCTTCTTATAGCGAAAACAGCATCAACTACTCAATTCAAGAATATGCAAACGACGCAATTTCTGCTTTTGTTGATGCAGCCGATAAGAATGAAATTCCGCATCCAAACATCATCATCGAGTCGGGACGAGCCCTTACTGCTCATCACTCTGTACTTATTTTTGAAGTATTGGAAACAACCACCTTACCCGAATGGGAAGAGGAAATAGACCTTCATGAAGACGACCATGAGTTGGTTAAGGAGATGTATGAAATATGGGAATCTCTCTCACAAGCTGGTATGCTAGAAGCATGGCACGATGCGCAACAGATAAGAGAAGAGTCATTAGACCTTTTTAGTCTTGGCATGCTAGATTTAAAAACTCGTGCTCAGGTTGAGAAACTCTACTTTTCAATTATGCGCGAGACAAGCATTATTACCAAAAGCATTAAACATGCACCCGAAGAGTTAAGACGATTGGCTACATTGTTGCCAGATAAATATTTCTGCAACTTCTCACTGTTTCAGTCACTGCCAGACTCTTGGGCTATAGACCAAGTATTCCCCATTATGCCAATTCATCGTTTAGATGAGAAGCCTACTCGCACTGCAACATTGCAAGATATAACATGCGATTCGGATGGAAAAGTGGCCAACTTCATTTCGCAAGGCGGACAACAATCCTCTTTTCTACCTGTACATTCATTAAAAAAGAATGAACCATACTACTTAGGAGCTTTCCTTGTAGGTGCTTATCAAGAGATATTGGGCGACTTGCACAATCTATTTGGCGATACTAATGTGGTGCACGTAAGCGTGAACAAGAAAGGTCATAAAATAGAACAAGTAATTGATGGTGAAACTGTAGCCGAAGTGCTAGAATATGCGCAATACAATTCAAAGAAACTTGTAAGAACAGTTGAAACCTGGGTAATGACTTCAGTAAAACAGGGAGTTATTTCATCTGCCGAAGGCAAAGAGTTCTTGGCAAACTACCGCTCTGGACTATATGGATACACCTATTTAGAATAAATATCTAAAATCTATCAGTAAAAGTAAAAAGCCTTTCCAACAGTATTGTTAGAAAGGCTTTTCTTATTGTTATGTTTTACTGTCTACACCATTAAAGCTACGTGTTGTTAACTCAAACAAATATAAGACAGTATGTTATTATCAAAATACAATCACAGGCATAGTCCCACGTTTCCATGTTTCATTTACCTGTCGTTTAAAATCTCCACCATCCGCATCTTTTTCTACCCAAAAAGACTTATACAAGTAAGTATGATCTAACTTATAATCAATTCTATTGGAGATACCAACAAAATAACTATTAACATGGCGAGAGATCACCTCAATAAATTGATCAGATGATTCAATTATAATAGTTCCTTGGCTAGTAATAATAGCACCTATATCACAATGCACAAATATAGTATAAGAGGCATTGGGATGAACAACCATAAAGGTGCCTGGATGAACTTTCTTCTCTTCACCCTTATCATCTACAATGGTTTTCTCCAAAGACCAAACTCCAATAAGTCGCTCAATAGGGTTGGTCCATTCCTGTTTATCAACATTAATAGAATCCTTAGTTGATTTATTTTCCTTTGGATCATTATTCTGAGCAACTAATCCACCACACATCACAATGCTAATGACAAAACAGAGACTTAGTACTATTTTTTTCATATCATTTTATATTAAAGGATTACACATTCAATAATGAGAT
>CAZBVD010000261.1:0-3005 GCA_964495235.1 uncultured Dysgonomonadaceae bacterium
GTCTTCATAGCAATTTTACCCAACTCTTTCAATTCATCTTGTTCGGTAAAGATAACACGCCCTTTTTTAGAAATCACCTCCCAGGCTATCTTGCTTGTTATATCATCAATAGCGCCGGGTGTTGATGCATCGTCTGTCATTTCAAAGCTATTGTCATCTTTCATTAAAACAGGTTGTCTGTAGTTTTGGTGTACTACCAAAAGATCGCCTCTTCCATTAGTGGCTGCACGATATATCTCTTGCAGGTCTGTGAGAACATTACCTTGCGAAACAGCTTTTTTTAATTCTTCAATTGCTTCGCCTCTTCTCTTCGACTGCAGTTTTTCAATCAGCTTCCATGTCTCTTTCACAATGTAATGTGGAGTGTTTTTATTGGAGTTAATAGATACATAGCCGTGATATAAACTGGGTATATCAGCCACTTGCATTAGTTTGTAATAGTTGTCTTCGGTAGTAACCACCACACACTTCAAGTCTGTTTCTTTGTGTATTCTAACAAGCGACTTATCAATTTCGTTAAAGAAATTACGTGTAAGGTCATCAACATATTTTGCATCGCCAAGTTTTTCAGGGTAGAGTGTTGCAGGAATGTTTTCTGTAAATGGGAAGTCGTTATTCTTTATTTCTTCTATAATTGAATCGTTAACAGCTTCATACAAGGTTACTTTGTTTTGAGACAAAACCATAATCAAGTAGGGCTCGCTTCGGTTGTATGCTTTTATAAGCGGACGAATGGCAAACTGAGTCGAAATATTTACTCTGTTATTCGATGCCACCCAAGGAGATTTTACAATCTCTTGTGTATCGTTTGATAAGAAAATATGCAAACTGTCTAAGTTTGAGCTGATATCTATTTCATCTCTTACAGTTTTGATTTTTATCAACAGACTTTCTACTAATTTTTTATCATATTCTTTAGAAACTCTATCATGTGCTTCTTTTAGCAAATTCTTCAACAAGATTTTGTCTTGTTCAGTTTTCGGACGTGTACGATGTGTATTCATAGAGATTGACACACATGGATTGTTTTTCTCCGCGCCTAATTGTTGTAATGTTTCTTTTAATGCCATAATTTATGTTTTATGTGTTTCTTTTTCAATGCTCTGTGCGTTGTTCCGCACTTTAAACACAATTAGTATATAAGAAAGAGTCTATTATAGTAAACACCTATTCTCATATAATGTTTGTAATTGCAAAAGAAGAAAGTTTCTTTTAGTCTAAGTTCTTTTAATACTTAGTTGGATATTGAGTTTTTTAATACACAAAGTCAGCACATTATTTATATTCTATTGTAAAATGGATGTTTGTTTCTACCACTCTTTTCATCCTATATTAATCACAATGTTGCTGCAAATTGTTTTATTGCCTTAAGTTGATATAACAAGTAGCTGATCGTTTGCATCATCTACATTAGATATTTTGAATGCGAGGTGACTGCTATGTCAATTTCCAACACAGAACAATGGGTTTTTGGGTCGTCTTTTTACTTTATCTTCTGAAACAGGCAAAACTAAGCCTTAATGCAATTGGGGAATATTTTAATAAACAGCACTATTGTACATGCAAGTTATAAGATGAGATGCAGACTTAGATATTCAGCCTGAAGAATGGATAAACATTATGGAGATTAAAAAAATGGTCTTCACTTATTGTACTAATAAAGAGTTTAAGTTTATATAACTTGTTTATATACAGTGGTATGGTGTTGTGTCTGTTGCTCTAGTTACTGAAGCAATGAGGAGTGAGAGTGTTAACACATTTATTCTTAATAAAAACAGACCATTTCTATTCATCCAAGCTCTTATGGTAGCGTCTAAGTTGCTCAGTGTACTTGATTCAAAATATTTCATATCTAATTTGTATCTTTGTTTGTTGTTATTTGTAAAAAAACTGTAACGCAAAAAAAGTCTTTACAGTTCATTTGTTTTATGTATGTATAGAGCAAAAAAAGAGACGCAATTGATGCGCCTCTTACTATATCTCTATTGTGGAGAATGTTATTTAATTGCAACTTGTACAATGCTTGTGGGTGGCAAGTCTCTATTTCGTTTCTCCACTGCCTCTATTACATTATCTGCAAGGGCATCAAAAGCCATTCCTGTTATGCTGTCAGTGTTTAGTGCAACAGGTTTTCCATCATCGCCACCTTCTCTAATGCTTTGCACCAAAGGTATTTGCCCAAGAAGCGCATATCCTTTCTCTTCAGCTAGATTCTTACAACCATCTTTACCAAAGATATAGTATTTATTCTCTGGTAGCTCGGCTGGTGTAAACCACGCCATGTTTTCTACTAAACCAAGAATAGGTATGTTCACCTTATCGGCTTTAAACATACTAATACCTTTTATAGCATCGGCCAATGCTACAGCTTGTGGAGTACTTACAATTACAGCACCGCTTATAGGCAGGGTTTGTACTAATGTAAGGTGTATATCGCTTGTGCCTGGTGGAAAATCTATAAGAAAATAGTCTAACTCGCCCCAGTCAGCATCACCAATCAATTGCTTCAATGCATTGCTAGCCATTGCACCACGCCATACTACAGCATCTTCTTTATTCACAAAGAACCCAATCGATAGCATTTTTACACCATATTTGGTGATAGGAGACATAAGGTCGCGACCATCTTTTTTCTCCAATATTGGCCTTTCGCCTTCTACCGAAAGCATTTTAGGAATAGATGGGCCAAATATATCAGCATCTAGCAAACCTACTTTGTAGCCTTTCTGAGCCAGTGAAATAGCAAGATTGGTACATACAGTGCTTTTACCTACACCACCTTTGCCTGAAGCAACTGCAATAATGTTTTTAACTTTGGGTAATAATTGCGAAATAACCGGACGAGGAGCCTGTCTTGATTTCACTGAAATATTACCTTTAATATCAATGTCTTTATCGGCATGGGTCAAAATAGCTTGCTCGCACATTTTGACAACCGATTTTATAAACGGATCGTTTTGACGTTCGGTAATCAGTGAGAATGTCACTTTCATACCATCAATCTT
>CAZBVD010000262.1:0-3004 GCA_964495235.1 uncultured Dysgonomonadaceae bacterium
CCGATAGGTGCAACTCTTCGTTCAGTTTCTGAATAAGGTTCATAAACTGCATTTGGTGGGTTATATCCAAGTGCGAAGTGGGTTCGTCAAGCAGTAAAAGTTGTGGCTTCTGAGACAATGCAGAAGCAATGCTCACCATTTGCTGTTCGCCACCACTAAGCTCTGTCATCCCTTTGTGACGCAAGCGATAGGTGTTGGTGAGGTTCATATAGTGGTGGGCTATTTCTATATCTTCTTTTGTATCGAAAAACTGAAATTGTTTTCGGTAAGGCATTCTGCCCATCAATACATACTCTTCAACAGTCATGTTGGTTGACTCTCTAAACTGGGCAACAATAGAAAGCTTTTGAGCCTTTTCGCGTAGCGATAGTTTTGCCATGTCTTTACCATCAAAAAGCACACGCCCTTTGTCTATTGGTAAGCTACCTGTTATACCTTTAAAGAGAGTAGTCTTGCCAGAACCATTTGGCCCGATAATGCCTGTGAATAATCCTTTGGACAATGAGAAGTTGATATCATTGATATGAAAACCGCTACCGTAGCCACATCGTAGGTTCTCTATTTCTATTATTGGATGCTTCATGACAATGCTCTGCTCTTTTTTCTTGATTTACTCAAAATTAATATAAACATGATGCCTCCAACAATTCCTGTGATAACACCAATGGGCAACTCGTTAGGCGAGATAATAGTGCGTGCTATTACATCGCAGGCAAGCAAGAATGCGCTGCCACTCAAGAAAGAGGCAATAAGCATGATGCGATAGTCTGACCCTACCCACAGGCGCACGATGTGAGGAATAACCAATCCTACAAATCCGATAACACCAGCTACAGATATAGCAGCTCCAGTAAGCAATGATGTAATTATAAAAAGTATGCGAATGATTACATTAGAGTTTACTCCTAAATGCTTGGCACGCTCTTCTCCCAAACGCAAAGCGTTGAGAGGCATTACAAATAAGTAGGAAGCTGAAAGGCAAAGCATTGAAAGCACCACTACAATAGTGATAAGTGTAGTGTTGGTCTCATTCAATGACCCCATCATCCAATAAACAATGCTCTGAATATTTTCGGTAGAAGTGATAGACATCAAAAACATCATAAATGAGGAGGAGATAAAACTTATCATTACTCCAATCAACAACATTCGGTTTACATTCAACTCTCTATTTCTGATACTGAGTGTATAAACTAAAAAGATGGTAGCGAATGCTCCTATAAAACCCGCAATTGGTAAAATGAGTATATGTGTTATGTGCAATCCTGCAACCAACACAAATGTTACCCCTAGCGATGCTCCGCCCGATATACCCAATGTGTAGGGCTCTACCAAAGGATTTCGATAAATGCCTTGCAATATAGCTCCTGCCAAGCTAAGGCTTCCACCCACCGCAAAGCCAAGAAGTGTGCGAGGTATTCTAATGTAGAACAACACGCCATACTCCATACTATCTTTTTCTGATAATATTTGTGGTAGCTGTTTGAGGGGGATGCTTATCTCGCCAACACTCAACGATAGCGTAATTGCTGCCAACACTATCACCAATAGTACGGCCACATAGATTGTCCATCGCAACTGATTACTCTTCATCTGCTCTTTGTTTTTCTGTCATCTTTTAGGTCAAGCATCAATATTCTATTCCTTTTCTGCTTGGGATGTTGCTATAGTAGGGGTGCTTCACACACTCCATATTGGTTATATAATCTGCTAATGCCATTGTTTTCTCTGTTGCACCTCTTCCTGTTAGCACTAATTCTGTTTTAGGAGGTTTGTTTTCTATAAAGTCTATCAATATATTTTCATCAAGATAGTTATCTCGCACCGATATAAATATCTCATCCAAGATGAGCAAATCGAAATGAATTGTTGAGAATAGGGTAGTGAGAGTATTCAATGCTTTGTTCACCTCCTCTTGTATTCCTGCAATGGTATCTTCAGTTACATTCTCATCCATATGTGGATGATGCTTGGCAAAATTGATAACACTTGCGCCCAGTTTTTTCAGGCTCTCCATTTCGGTGTAGCCGTATTTTTCGGGGTGTTTGTGAAACGAACAATAGCATACAGATAGTCCACCACCCAGTGCACGGGTTGCAAGCCCAATAGCAGCAGTTGTTTTGCCTTTTCCTGTGCCAGTGTATATGTGGATGAGGCCCAGCTCATTGCTAGTCTCTTTTATATCGTTTTGTTTATCCATTGCGGTTACTGTTTTTTTGATCTTCTTAATGTTTTACTCTTTCATTGCCTTGTTCATCACCTCCAGAGTTTCTACAAAGGTTATTGGGGTGGGTTGGCAAGCAATGTTTGCATCAACAGTGAATAGTCGGTTTTGTTTTACAGCATTCATGCTAGTATAGCTCTTCCAAACTTTTGTCTCTTGGTCGCTTGCAACACCCATTGTGCAGATGAAAATATAATCGGGGTTTTTAGCAACAACAAACTCACGGCCAATAATTCCTTTGGTAAGCTCATTCGAAATGTTTTTGCCTCCCATCAGCTGTATATAATCGTCCATAAATGTGTTGGGTGTAACAGTGAAAAGAGGATTGCTCCCCAATTGAAAGAATATATTAGGCGTTGGTTTACCCTCTCTTTCTTTCTGAATTTCTTTTATTCGCACTTCGCTTTCTGCAATAATTTGTTGAGCTATATCAGCTTTTCCTACCATTTTTCCAAGATGAATAAACTGTTCGGCAATTTCTTTGAAAGATTTAGGCGACTCATAAACTTGTACTTTAATACCAAACTTGCGCAGAGTTTCTATATCTTTTTGGTCGGTAAGACCAAGCACCAACACCAAATCGGGTTTCATAGATATTGCCTTCTCCATGCTCAGGGTTACTGCGCTGGCTACAACTGGCACATTATCGTTATCGGCAGCAACACAATAGCTTGTACGGCCCACTAACTTATCCTCTGCACCTAAATAATAAAGGCTTTGTGTAATAGATGGAGCTAATGATATAATGCGCTTGTAGTTTTGTGCAGATAATGTGGCTAT
>CAZBVD010000263.1:0-2988 GCA_964495235.1 uncultured Dysgonomonadaceae bacterium
TCCTTCAAAATTGATAATAGACCGATATTTAAAAAGACTCAGAAAAGACACGATAGTTACTTATAATACACCAGTTGTAATTATCCAATACTCCAGAATCAAAAGAGAAGAAATGAAAGTGAAAATTTAAACCTCAGCCTTTAGTTTCTCTTTAAAAAACACAACCCAATGAGTTATCTATTAATCATTTCAATTCTCTTGACTTTCACCATTAGGAGTGCAGCACAAACTGACACCCTATTGCAGAACATTGCAAAATCCGATACGCTCTTACAAGATACTACTCAATTTAAAAAAGCACCCGAAAGTTTACAAAGACTACTTGACGAAATTAAAGCATCAAAAGAAAAGGTGAGCACAGACGTTGAATTAGAGCTTGATGGTATGCTCTTTGATGAAACTAAAACAAAAAGCGGAAAGGATTTTTACGACTTATTTTATAGTCAATGGGAAGCACCACCCAATGCGCGTAACTTCTTGATTTTTATAACAGAAAAACCCTTTCGATTAACAACGACAGAGATTGAAGTAAGAATAAATGAAATAACAGTTTTCATGTCTTTTCTTCAACCACGTGCCGATTTAGTAGAACAACTTGCAGAACAAGCAGTTGCTCAAACCCAAATGTTCCTGGCCAATTACGAGGAATTAATGCGCCAACTTGAAGGTGATGATCAGGCAGGTACAGGAATTTATTAATTACAAAAAACCCATATTATGAAACAGAGGATAAAAAGAATTAGAACATATTTATATAAGATAGATAAAAAGAAAAAGCTATTCATAACTTTTACATGTTTACTGCTACTTCTCTCAGTGCACTCCACTGCACAAAGTTTTGTTTACACTCCCAAAAATCCAGCATTTGGGGGCAATAGCTTTAATTACCAATGGATGATGAGTTCGGCACAAGCGCAAGACACTTACAAAGATCCGAAGGCAGCAGCCGACAAATTTGGTTATACACAAGACCCAGCAAAAGATTTTGCTGACAACCTAAATAAACAGATACTCAGCCGTCTCTCTCGTGAGATAATAAATCGCCAATTTGGTGAGGGTGCAATAGAAGAAGGCACTTACTTGTTGGGTGATTACCAAATAGAAGTGGGGAGCGGGGCAGACGGAATTAGTGTATCCATTGTGGATATTGTAAACGGATCAACAACTACCGTTACAATTCCTCATTTTTAAGAAGTGGAAAACATAAAAAAAAGTAATCATGAAAAAAATAATTTTCAGAAGTGTCTTGTTTTCCCTTTTTTTAGGAGTCATTGCATCTTGCAGCCCCTATTTTCATCAGCCTTTTGGCAGTAGGAAAGCAGAATTGGGACCCGAAACACCAATAAAAAAGGAATTACTTGAACTACCCGAACCTCTTGATAAAATTGCGGTTGCGGTATATAAATTCCGCGATCAAACTGGTCAATACAAAGCCTCTGACATGGGAGCAAATTGGTCAACTGCTGTAACACAAGGGGCAACTAATATACTAATAAGAGCTCTTGAAGAATCGGGTTGGTTTGTTCCCATTGAACGAGAAAACATAAGCAACTTATTGAATGAGCGAAAGATCATTCGCTCAAGCCGTGAGCAGTACGAAGGTAACTCAAATATAATGTTGCCTCCATTGATGTTTGCGGGAGTTCTCATAGAAGGAGGCATTGTGTCGTATGAAACCAATGTATTTACAGGAGGAGCGGGCGTGCGTTATTTTGGCACAGACGCATCGGCGCAATATAGAGAAGACAGGGTGAGTATTTATCTCAGAGCTGTATCTACCAGTAACGGAAAAATTCTAAAAACTGTTTATACTACTAAATCTATACTATCGCAAGAAGTTTCGATGGGTATATTTAGGTATGTAAAGTTTAAACGCTTGCTGGAAGCCGAAACGGGCTACACTTATAATGAACCTACGGAAATGGCAGTTACCGAAGCCATCGAAAAAGGTATCCACAGCCTTATAATTGAAGGAATGATAGACAAGTTGTGGGTGCCAAAAGACAGTACCCAATTAGATTCTAAGATAATAAAAGATTATCTAAGCGAGAAAAACGATAATTTAGACAAAGATTTAATGGGTAGGAAACACGAGGTGGACTATCGCGGCAAGGGATTTGTTTCATTCTCAGGGTCGGGACAATGGTATCATGGCGATTATTCTAAGAGCAGCATGCGGTTGGGAGGAAATATAAATTTTGGTATTGGCCTCAACAAATCGTTTTTCTTAGAAGCCAGCCTTGGTCCTAAAATGCTACATATCGACAATGTATATTCCTCAACAAATATGAGTGGAACTCTGAATTTAATGTTTCTGGCTAATACCCGCGACAGGTATTCGCCTTATTTAAAAACAGGTATAGGCACTTTATATAATAGTAACGAGGTGGGCATTTCAAAGAAAAAGCTGATGCCGTTTGTTTCATTTGGGGCAGGAGGAGAATATCTTTTCACACGTAGATTTGGACTAACTGGCGGTGCTTTTTACAATCACTTCCTTTCCGATTTATTCGATGGTTCAAAGTCAGGCGAATACAACGATAGTTTTTGGGGTTTTGAAATAGGTTTAAAAGTGTATTTTTAAAAAATAAAACGAAATATGAAAACAATAAAATTGATAAGTTGCATTTTTCTGTTCCTACTGTTTTTAGGATGTGAAGAAGATAATATAGATATAGATAGATTTGGTGGCCTTTCAGGAATAGTTCTCAATGGAGAAGACTACTCCCCTCTTTCTGGCGTATTAATAACTACCAGCCCAGCAAGCTCAACAGCCATAACCGATTCGGATGGGGCATTTAGCTTCAGCAAAGTAAAACAAGGAGAAGTGACGATAACTGCACGAAAAAAAGATTTTTTGAGCAGTACTGTAAGTGTGGCAGTTTATGAGTTTGAAACCGAGACGCTGAGATTTTACCTAATGAAAGACGATAAAAAGGTGGGTTGGATAACTATCTATGATCCTGTTCCAGGCAATGGTGCAGTTGA
>CAZBVD010000264.1:0-2973 GCA_964495235.1 uncultured Dysgonomonadaceae bacterium
GGGATATAACAGCTGGGGGAAAGACTGGCTAATTTAGACACTGTGTGGGACATAGGAGGGAAAATGCTAAAAGATAAATTATTAATTTTACCGCTGCAGTTCTTCTCAGAAAAAGGTGAAGAAGGCGCAGATGATAAAGGGAAAGATGACCTAGAAGGAGCGGAAGACAAAAAAGATAAACCGGAGGGCGATAAGCCTAAGACATTCACTCAATCCGAGTTGGACGCCGCTATATCCCGGGCTGTGGATTCACATTCCAAGAAAAAAGACAAAGAATTTCAGCGCCTACTGGATAAAGCGAAGAGCGAAGGAATCGCAAAAGGGAAATCTTATGCTGATTTAACAGAAGAACAACGCAAAGAGCAAGACTTAGAAGATAGAGCTAAAGCTATCGAGGCTAAGGAAAAGGAATTACTGACGAAGGTTAGGCTAGCCGACATTACAGAAGACCTTCAAAAGGAAGGACTTCCAAAAAGCTTAGCTGAATACTTAATAGTTCATGAAGATAATGAAAAAGTAAAATCAACAATCGGTGATATCAAAAAGACGATTGCCGATGCAGTAAATGAACAAGTTAAGAAAACTCTCCGCCAATCTGATCCTAAGTCAGGGGCCAGCGGTACAGGAAAAGCAAAAAGTTATGCAGAACGACTCGCAGAAGAAAAAAACAAACAAAACAAGGCGCAAGGGTTTGACCCATGGGCACGAAAATAACAGGAGGAAATTAATATGTACTTAAAAAAAGGAACAACTTATTCAGTTAGACCAGAGATTCTGGCAAGTGACCACTTCACAACCCAGACTTGCAAGGTTACAAAAGCTATGGGTGTTGAGGTAAATGGACGAACGATTGTAAAGGCTGGAACTATTTTCCCGGCTAACGATGCCACTGCAAAAGGAATTATTGTGACAGATGTTGACGTTACCGAGGGGGATGCACCAGCAGCTTACATGGATCATGGAGCAGTATACCTAGAAAGATTACCAGTTGCACCTGATGAACTTGCATTGCCCGTACTGAAAAACATTATTTTCAGAAGCTACAAATAGGAGGAATTAAAATATGGCAAACTTACTTGATTTAATGGTCCCAAATGAAATTATCACCTATCTATCTACTAGAAACCCTGTGCTACGTGTAGGCGACGCTCTTTTCCCGAATAGAAAGACCGACGCTCTAGAAGTGGAATACTTAAAAGGTGCGAACGGTTTACCCGTGGCTGCTACAGTTCACTCATGGGATTCTGAAGCGCAGATTGGATCACGTGGTGGCGCTGAGTCAGTTAAACAGGAAATGACATTGATTAAGCGAAAACTTCCAGTTCGTGAGCGTGAAATTATCGCAATCAATAACCCTCGGACTGATGCAGAGTTAGATCGTTTAATTAAAACGCGCTACAACGACGTTGATACACTAGTGGATGGCGTCCTAGCACGTGTAGAAGCGATGAAGATGGAAGCGGTTGCTAAGGGTGTTATCAATATCAACGAGAATGGAATTGTTGGAACAATTGACTATGGAGTACCGGCAAACCAAAAGGTTGTACTAGCTGGAGCAAACATGTTCTCAGACCCAACAGCTGACATTCTTGGACAGCTTCAAGCATGGGTTGACCTTATGAGGGGTAAAGGAATCACAGTTACACGCGCTATCACTTCAAATGCTGTAATGCGTTTAATGGCTGCCAACGAAAAAATTCGCTTGGCTATTAATGGAGTGAACTCTGCAATGCTTGTTTCAAACAACGCACTGAATGATTTCTTTACACAGCAGGGACTACCTACATTCATCACTTACGATGAGATGTATAATGTGCAAAACACAGATGGAACATACACAGCGAAAAGATTCTTCGATGAAGATTACATCGCGCTGCTTCCTGAAGGGGACTTGGGCGAAGGTCTATTCGGACCTACCGCTGAAGAAGTTGACCTCTCAAGCGATCCATCTATTGATGTAAGCATGGTAGGAAACGTCTTAGCCATGGTTTACAAGACTCCCGACCCAGTCGTTCATTGGACAAAGGCTGTGGCAGCGTTTATGCCATCATTCCCAGCTGCAAATAACATTATGTCAGTAAAAGTTAAGTAGTCCTTATGGGCTACTTTTCTACTTATAGGAGGTGCACATGAAAGTTAAAGTTATTGAAGACATCACAGTTAGCTATAAAGATGGAATGCATAAAAAGGGGGATGTTTTTGAGCTTGCTAAAGGTCACTATGCCGAGATTTCAAAATTCGTTGAAGTCGTGGAAGAAGATCAGGCCGAAGAACAAGAGGCCACCAGTGAGGAAACCACCAAAGCTCCCGAAGATATGAATATTACAGAACTTAAAGAGGAACTAGACAAAAGAGGCGTTGAGTACCTTAAGTCTGCTAAGAAAGATGAATTGATTGCCCTCCTAAGCGAATAGGAGGCTTTTATGGACAACGATAGGTTAATGGGGCTTAGACTCCTTTTACAAGGTGATAATCTAAATACCTCATTGGATGAAACAATCATTTTGTTAGATAAAATGGCAACGAATAGGCTGGGTTTTCTTATAAAAAATATAAAAAAGGGATTCAATTTACCTGTGGAGGACTCAACTATTATTCCTGATGATCTCACATGGATCCTCGATGAGGTAATTGTTCGGCGATTTAATCGAATCGGTTCGGAAGGGTATTCTAGCCAGTCGGTAGAAGGGCATAGCGTTTCATTTTCAACAAATGATTTCCAAGAGTTTTTAAATGACATACATGGTTATTACGAGCCGGACACTTATTCTAGAGTTCGTCCTGGAGAGGTGGTGTTGATCTAGTGAGGTATACGAAATTAGTCCGATTTTATTCAGTTGGCCGTGAAGCCTACAACCCAGACACGGGGGAGATGGAAACTAGCAAAAACCTACTCGGTACACCTTTGTGCGCTATCTATGATTTATCCATGGAAGACCGAAAGACATTGCTTGGTGATTTAAAAATAAGGGG
>CAZBVD010000265.1:0-2962 GCA_964495235.1 uncultured Dysgonomonadaceae bacterium
ATGATGGCGATTTATCTAAAGTAATTGAAGACAACATCATTGAAACGTTTAACTTATGTTTTGGAGTAGTGAGTGAAACGTCCATCTCAAGCGGGAAGAACAATTCTTCTAACAAAGAGAACTCGTTGTAAGTCCAATCTAATGCATAGTCCTTAGAAGGCATATACAACTGAGTGAGTGCAATTTGGTCATTGCCATTCACAAAAAAACTATAATCTACATTAGATTTTTTGTCGCGTCCTCTTATAATATAGTTGTCAGAGCTTTTGGAATATTTAAACTTCCTATAGTCACTTCTAGATACACCAGACTGCTCTGGGATAAAGAGTTTATTGGTAAAAAGCGACTGCAAAGTGTAGAAATTGAATCCATGGGGTATTTGCCCCTCAATGTCATCAAACGTCTCTTGCACATATCGCTTGTTCATTCTATCTAGAATAATAATACAGTCGGGCTGCACATACATACGAAACATCTCTATTCCAAAAAATGGTTGAATAGACAACTGTATGGCTTCGTCGTGAGCAATTCTAAGAGTAGCTTTTGAACTAAATGTCCTTCTTCCGGTATAAATAGAAACATTCATCTTTGATGAAAAAGATGAGTAGTTAAGTTCTTTTACCAACACATCCTCAAAAAGGTTGGAATTTGTTTTGTCTTCCAATTCCGACTCTTCCTGTATTATTCTTTCCTTTGGTTTACAGGAGTACATACCTATAAACAATAATAAAAGCAGTGTTACTAAATATTTTGATAGATTAAAAACTTTCATTTATTTATATAAGTTATTGCTATTCTTTGTATTGTTTTGTTTTTATCTTTTGGTCCAGAGTTTTAGAATCACTTCCTAGCTCTTTGGCTTTCTTCCACTGTTCCACAGCTTTTTCTTCTTCGCCTGTTTTGAACAAAATATCACCATAATGTTCCAATACTTCAGCCGATGGATTATCTTCGCTATACTTTACTGCATTTTCAATGTATATCTTAGCCATTGTGTAAGCTTGCTGCCTAAACAACACCCAACCATAAGTATCTAAGTATGTAGCATTGGTAGGCTCGGCCTTCACTGTTATGCTGCTCATCTGCTCTGCCTTATCAAGCGACTCATCGTCTAACGATAAAAAATAGCTGTAGTTGTTAAGCACACCCAAATTCTGTGGATTTAGCTTCAATGCTTTTTCGTAATTCTCATAAGCCACTCTTTTATTTCCTAAATGATAGTTTAAGTCGCCTATTTGCGCATAAAAATCAGACTTCACAAGAGGGTTTTCATCTTCCATAGTTTCCAGGCCCTCTTCAAATACTGCTAATGCTTCCTCATATTTATCTTGTTGGTATTTGGCTGCACCTAAATAGAAATAAAATTGATAAGCATCGGGAATATGTTTCAAAGCGTTTTCGGTAATCCAAACAACCTTATCTAAACTATCAGGAAGCGCTATGCGTAACATGTTTTCCCAACCCGCTGGGTTTTCAGGTTCTGCTTTTGCATATATTTCAAACTGCTTCATAGCATCCGCTTTGTTCTCTTGCAACATCAATACACTTCCATACAAAAAATTGAGTTGTGCGTTATTTGGGTGTTGATCAAAAAGAGTATCAAAAAGAGGGTTAGCTATTTTTGTATCTGTTTCGTTTGATTGCAACATAGTAATATAACGCGTGAGTAATTGCAACTTCACATCTATCTCAAACATTGGGCTCATCAAAGCGCGTCTAATTTCTTCTTGTGCTAAATCAGGCTTACCACTTTTCTCGTAATAATTTACCATTGATAACACCAAGGCTGGATAGTTAGGATCTATATCTTCAACTTTTTTATATTGCTCTAGCGATTTGTCCATTTGGTTGTCTTGCATATACAAATCTCCTAGCATAAGAATATAACCCAAGTTGTCGGGAATATTCTTTATAATACTCTCAATTTCTTCAAATGCCTCTTCTTTGCGGCTTAGCATAGAGTATAGCCTAAACTTATTTAAAGTGATAGCTTCTCTCACTCCCACCACTTGCTCTAGTTCGTCTAATATATTTATTGCCTTTTCCAAATCTCCATTATCATTATAAGCCTCAGCCAAAGCCATATAGATATCGGTTTTCTCGGGATGCATCTCCAACATATTGTTATAGATATCTATAGCATCCTCTTTTTGATCAAGGTCGCGATAAAAAGATCCTAGCATCATATTATAGTACAGGTTGTCGGGGTCTTTCTCTAATGCTTTCTGCAGAAAAACAGTAGCCTTTTCCCTCTCTTGCAACACATTGTAAAATCCACTCAACTCACTTAGCACATTTGCATTGGTAGAATCTAAAGCATGACAATGCTGAAAAAGATCAAATGCCACTGCATAGTTGCCTTGCGCTTTTGCGCTTAATGCATCGTAAAAGTAATAGTCAAACTTCCGTTGGTTGTCACTATCAATTATCCAATCGCTATTGTTTTGCGAAAATCCAAAGCCAGCAGTCACACTAAGCAACAAAACAAAAGATGCAACTCTTTTAGTAATACATTTTTTTATTAGAAATATCATATTCTTTTTTTTACTTTAGTTCTTTCCTGTATGTCCAAACCCTCCTGTGCCTCTATCGCTTGCTTCAAGTTCATTGGCCTCTTCCCATTGCACAGTAGCATGTTTTGCAATCACCATTTGGCAAATTCTTTCGCCATGATTGATAACAAATTCAGTATTAGACAAATTTACTAATACTACACGAATTTCCCCCCTATAATCGGCATCAATTGTGCCTGGAGAATTTAATACAGAGATACCATGCTTCACAGCCAGCCCACTACGAGGTCTTATCTGCGCCTCATACCCTATAGGCAACTCTATGAACAACCCAGTAGGTATTAAGGCTCTCTCAAGAGGCTTCAAGGTTACAGGCACTTCTAAATTAGCTCTCAAATCCATTCCTGCACTATATGCAGTAGCATATTTTGGCAATGAATTATCCGATT
>CAZBVD010000266.1:0-2961 GCA_964495235.1 uncultured Dysgonomonadaceae bacterium
CAGGAATCTCAGTATTAATTGTTCTGATTTCCTTTACCAACGTAACGCCATCTTTTTTAGGCATCATTACGTCTATAATACATAAATCGTATTTTGTTTTTACGAATCCTCTGAATCCAGCTTCTCCGTCAGGGAAAAGATCGGTTTCATATCCTTTTGCCTGGAGATACTCTCTAAGCAACATGCCAAGATTCTCATCATCTTCGCATAAAAATAATTTTAATTTTTCTTCCATATCAATTTTGTGTTATTAAGGGTAAACTTATTATAAATTTCGTTCCTTTACCTAAGTCGCTTTCAGCGCGAATAGTTCCTTTATGATCGCTTACTATTTTATGTACGTAAGCCAATCCTAATCCAAATCCTTTTACATCATGTACGTTTCCAGTAGGAATTCTATAGAATCGATCAAATATCTTTTTCACGTATTCTTTTTTAATACCAATTCCGTTGTCTTCAATCGAGATAAATAGTTTTCCAGAATCATTCCATGTCCTCATCATCAATTGAAGGGGAACATCTTCCTTACGGTACTTTAGTGCATTGTCCAATAAATTAAATAATACATTGGTGAAATGCATTTCGTCAATTCTCACTGTGTCTTTTTCTGCTTGCAGATCAATGTCTAATGAGCCACCAAACTTTTCAACTTTTAGTACATGGGTGTTAGCCACACTTGCAATTAAATCGTTTGCATCTTTCTCTTTCAATTTTAATGTAGCTCTCTGTTTATCAAATAGCGACATTTGCAATACTTTTTCTACTTGAAAGCTTAATCGCTTTGTTTCGTCGTTTATTACTCCTGATACATGTTTGAAAACCTCAGGCGATTTTGCAATGGACGAGTCTTTCAGCATCTGCGCAGCCAATGAAATAGTTGAAACTGGTGTTTTCAATTCATGCGTCATATTGTTGATAAAATCGGTTTTCATTTCAGACAAACGCTTTTGTCTGAAAAGAGAAATTATAGTAAACGTAAATGTTATCAACAGAATAACTGTAAATATTAACGATGGCACCACAAAGGTGAGTTCACTAAAAAGGTGTTCTCCTTTTGTAGGAAAATAAACTCTTAAGTAATTTAATTTTGACGGTGGATCATTCGGGAAAAGCACTTGTGTAAAAATTTCCTTGTTTTTACTTTCAGGATAACCAGGAGAGGAATACACCACTACGTTGTTTGGATTTACTACCTGAAAGCTGAATGGTACACTTAAACCGGCATTGCTCAATAACTCTGAACGAATATAAGCATTTATTTTACGAAAATCTACACGCTCCTCAATAGGCTTTGTGCTTGCACGATACATAATCTTTAAAATTACTTCATTTTGCAAAGCCTTTTCATGCAAATAGCGTTTTGAAAAGGCTTGTTGTAACTCATACGAAGTTTTAGAAATCGTGTTTTGTCCATGCCCACGTGATATAAATACCCCATGTTGAGGTTTATCAGCATTTTCTGTTGTGATATCGTAATCTATTATAGTCTCGCTTCCATCTGGGTTTATAGTTGTCCATCGCTCGCTTTTTCGTGTTGCAGTCGATGGGGAACTCCCCTGTTGTGGTTGGTTGTACTTAGAATATTTTTCTTCAGACTCTGCAATATCATCTTCAATAAACTGTAATGTTTGGTCAAACTCTAAGTTTTGAGAAACTTGATATAAGCTTCTTTTTACAGACTCATCAAAATGCTCTTTTCTCGTTTCCAAAGTAATCTGTATATACTTTACTTGGAGAAATAACAAAGCTATGAATGCAATAATCATTACACCGGCAAGTATCCCTATAGTTGATTTTTTCATACTTCTCTTTATTACTTACCTTTTTTATTTTACAAAAACATTTTAAAGAACGCTTCTTGTCATTCAATTTAACAAATGAGTTGAGTAAAAGTTTAACATTTATGATAAAATTACTTGAAACAAGTAGTATTTCTTTCAGAAAGCTCTATTTATGATTTTTTTTTATAGAGTTTGGGTGTTTTTAGCGACTTCTACAATAATTTTCAATTCAAAATGAAGACTCCTTGTTTTATTTAAGATGAATGCAGTTTTTAAAATTTCAATTCTAACCGTAAAATTAGCAATAATAGTTTGATTTACTCTCTTTTATTTCCATTAAAGTTAAAAATGGCATTTATCTACCTTATTATTATTAATTGTTTATGCTATTTAGTAGATGAGAAAAACGACTATTCACAATATCTTTTCAAGAAAATGCACAAGATGTCATATTTATTAATAAATTTGTGTATATCTAATTTACACCATTATTATATATGTTAGACAAACACACTGAAACCGTTAACTTCAATGACGTAGAAACTGCATTTACAGGTAAGTCTAATAATGATTTACGAGAAATGTATCTTTTATTTAAAGTTATGAATAACTCTACATGGGTTAGTTTAGGTAAAAAAATGATAAACTTTGCTTTTGATATTCATTTTCCAGTAGAGTGGATAGTCAAAAGAACTATTTACAAACATTTTTGTGGAGGGGTTTCTATAATGGATAGCTCTAAGCTAATTGATAAATTAGATAAAAGAAATGTTGGTACTATCTTAGATTACGCTGTGGAGGGTGAGGAAAGCGAAGAAATGTTTGATGCAACTTGCAAAGAGCTATTTAATGTAATTACTTTTTCTCATGAAAATAAAAAAACACCGTTTAGTGCTTTTAAATTATCGGGAATAGGGTCTCTAGATTTAATGGCTAAAGTTAGCAATAACGATACCTTAAGCGAGTTAGAGACAAAAAGTTATAAGATGCTTCTAAAAAGAGTTGATGATATTTGCAGATTGAGCCATAAGTTAGGTGTTCCAGTGCTTATTGATGCAGAACAATCTTGGATTCAGCCAATGGTTGATAGTGTTGTATTGGATATGATGCGCAAATACAATAAAGAAAAGGCTATTGTTCAAAATACCTATCAAATGTATCGTCACGATAGATTAGATAT
>CAZBVD010000267.1:0-2952 GCA_964495235.1 uncultured Dysgonomonadaceae bacterium
CCTACTCCATGTGAGCCACGCTCTGGTGAAATAATAAACTGTCATGTTGCCATTTTTAGCAGTGTGCTTAATCTGCAGCAAAAATGGTATTTCGCTCAATGTGGAGCCAATGATCCTCAAGCATGGAACACTGTGATGCCAGACTCCCTGCTATGTCAATTTATGAAACAAGTTGTAACACACGAAGTGGGACACACATTGGGCCTTGAACACAACTTTTTGGGAAGCTCGCATTTTTCTATCGACCAATTACGCGACAATGATTTTATAACTGAAAACGGCATTAGCAGTTCGGTTATGGATTATGTGCGATGCAATTATGCATTACGTCCTGAAGATAAAGTAGATATGAAAAACAAGCAAGCATGGGTTGCAGATTACGATAAATACGCCATTGAATGGGGATATCGCTTGTTTCCAGGAAAAGATGCAGCAGAGAGAATCAAAAACCGTGCATTGTGGAACAAAGAAAAACAAAAGAATAGCATAAACCATTTCTCGGGAGGAGGCGATGTATATTCTCAAGCAGAAGATTTAGGAAACGACCATGTTGCATTTAATACACAGGGAATTGAAAACCTTAAATATTTATGCCAGCACCCACAAGTTTGGAATGTAACGGATAAGCAATCGCTATATGTATGGCAAGGAAGATATTACTCCATTATAACCCACTACAAACAATGGGTTGATCAGGTAATGTCGCACTTGGGCGCAAAACGTCCTGACAAAGAAGACAGTCAACAAATCTATCTTCCTGAAACGGCAGAATACAACCGAAAGGTGTTGAGCTTTCTGCAAAACTATGTCTTACAACCTCCAACATGGATGTTTAACCAAGAACTAACCAATAAGTTAGAAGTAGATGGTAGTGAGGAGTTTGATAAACTATATAAAGGGTTGATGCCCCAATTAATTCGTTCGCTTCAAAGGGTTGATCAAACAGAACATGCCTCCAAAGATATGCTGTCGGTAGAAGAATTTTTACAGTATATGCATGAAGGATTGTTTGCCGAATGGGCAAAAGAAGAGCCTGTAAGTGAATCTAAGTTTAACGTACAGGTTATGTATGTTACCCAATTGACCAAACTTTTAGAACGTTCAGAAAACATATCCTCCTCCAACCTTTTAATTAACGTGATGCAAGCCTTGAAGCAGATTAAAGATGAAGGAATAGCCTATCATCAGCAAGCAAGCAATGCAACCGTAAAAAAACAGGTTATGTACCTTGTAAACAAAATTATAATTGAATAATGAAAAGCAACTTGATATATTCATAATGAAACAATTTGTAGTTTTAATGTGCTTATGTATTTCCACACTAATGCAAGCACAGCACACCGTAAAAACATTCGATGAGTTCTTTACACCCAACATGCAAAAAAAAGAGGGTGTCTTCCCTATCTATATAGCCGAAGAAGAAATTTATTTAGAGATACCTCATCAATACATTGGCCGAGAAATAGCAATATCTGCCCAAATAGACAGAGGGTTTGATTTAATAAACCGCCCTGTTGACAAAGCGCTTGGTGTAGTACATATAGCCCTACCCGATGATGAAACAATCTATTTTCAGCAACCTTTCTATACAGAACGCCTGTTAGATAAAGAGCATGAGTTTCAGAGAGCATTTTCATTATCAAATGTTCAGCCAAAGGGTGAAGCCTATCCCGTAGTGGCTTATTCAAAAGAGCAAGGCGCTATTATCCAGATTACCAACTATATCTTAAACGGTAACGATTGGTTTAGCTATGAGCATCAATTTATTCGTTCGCTCAACAGATCATTGTCTGAGGTTGTAAGCACACACTCGCAAGACCAAAGCGTATCTGTAACTGTACGCCGCTATCATGGGGCGGAAGGTGATAGATATATGTTTTCTAGCTCTAATGTATTATCGCCTGCTGGTGACATGCCACTAGAAGTAACTTGCACCATAAGTTTGTTGCCAAACAAGAAAGACAAGTTGCGACTGGCCGATTACAGAGTGCCCTATCAATCTTTAAGTTTTAAAGATTACACGCAAGACCCTTACAACATTGTAGAAGATTCACTTATACTTAGGTGGGATTTGTCGCAACCGCTCATCTTTTATGTTGACACTCTTTTTCCAAAAGAGTATTTTCAGGCTGTAAAAGAAGGTGTTTTGCAATGGAATAAGGCATTCAGCAAAGCAGGCATTCGCAATCCGCTTGAAGTGAAATATGCAGACAATAAAATAGTGCCTGCATTGCAACGCGCATTTATTTCTTATGATTTAAAGAAACCTGGCGTAAAAGGCAGCATTACATATCATCCACGTAGTGGGGAAATTCTGTCGTGCAGAATAAATATTGGACATGGTTTTCTGAATGACGAAATGTCGGATTATCTGCTCACATGTGGTGCATCGGATAAGAGAATAAAGAAAAACCGTTATTCAAAAGAGGTAGAAAAAGAATTGCTACAAAGCAAAGTAACCCAAGAAACTGCGCTAGTTTTAGGTTTAAACAGCAGCCTATCTCAAAAATCATGTGGTCAAGCCTTGCAATTAAGCAATGCCGACTATCAAGCTATTTACTTTGGTTACAAATCACTGAAAGGAAATAATAACTGCTACCATGAAAGAGAAGTGCTTCGCAAATGGATAGACAATCTGCCCGTTGAGAGTCTTCTGCATGCAAGCAATGGAAAACCAATGTGGCAAACAACATCTCAAATAGATTATGCAAGCAAAATAACCAACTTGCAAACAGTAGTGAGCCAGTTGGATGACTTTGTTTACCAAGAAGAAGATAGAGATAGTGGAAGACCACTAAGCAATTTATATCGTAAAGCTATTGGCCTATATGGATCTTATCTTCAAGATATAGCCAAACAAGTTGGTAGCAATCAACCTGCAACCCAGCAGCATCAAGCTATGTCTTATCTCAACAAATACCTTTTTCATTGCAATAATGCAATGGAGAACGC
>CAZBVD010000268.1:0-2945 GCA_964495235.1 uncultured Dysgonomonadaceae bacterium
AATCATCAATAATAATTGTTTCTGTGCTATCTTCAACAGCTATCTTATACTTTTTGAAAGTAGCGTCTTTTTTTAAGAATGTTTCGCTTGCATTAAAAACGCCAACTCTTATATAACCGTCAATAAATTCTATATTTTCAATCTTAATGGTTAATTGAGGGTTTTGGTTGGGAACAGTATATGTTGATAGTAAAAAACATAAGAGAATTGTGTACATATCTTTGACTGTTTTAAAAACTACTCTTCTTCTTCGCTTTTGTCAAATCTTTGATTGGGTAAACCAATCAACTATCTTAAGAGTGCATGAATAATTGCAAAAGGCAATGATAATAAACCTACCACAAGCAAACCTAATTCATAGAATAGAGTGCTGCCTTTGTGGGGCTTGCCTTAAAGACGCGAGAGGAATGTGCTAAAGAGTATGCCATACATGTTTCCTGCAATAATTGCTTGAACTGCAGAGAGGATAACGTTTGCATCTTTTTTCCCGTACTCTTCTTCAATAGCTTTGTATGCATAGTTCTTGGGAAATCCTCTTGAATCGGCAAAGTGTTGGGCAAACATGATGGCTTTTGCCTCTTCTTCTTTGGTGTAGTCGTCCGATCCGCTTAAAAAACTATTAATCTTTTCGTTGCTCATGCTTTGTGCTAATGCCATTTGTGTATGTTGGTATGAACAGGCAGCGCAACCGTTTACTTCGGTAACGGCTAGTTGTAGGCGTTCTACAAAATGTGGGTCTACTAGGTTGGTTTTTCTGTTCTTAATTAGTTGTCTCATTGCTCTTGGAACAAAAACAAAAGAACGATACAGCTCCAAGAGGCTAAACTAACGTTTGAATTCGTTTCTTAGGGTTACTGATGCTGATAAGTTCTCTTTTTTATTCTTATCCTTATGATATTAGCTGTGACTTATCTGCTTGTCTATTAATAGAACTGGCTGTCTTTTATATTAAAAAAAGTCCTTCAACATATAAGTTCTATTTTTATTGAATTACTTCAAAATCGACGGGTGTAGCACAAAAAAACAGCCTCTCCAAAACCGAAAAGGCTGTTCTAAATATAATTTGATTATTGCTTCTTAAGCAATGCCACTTCCCGGCATCACCTCACTAGAAGGCTGAATCAATGACAAAGTCCCATCAGCATTCTCAGCAGATAGTATCATTCCTTCTGATAAGATGCCACGCATTTTACGTGCACCAAGGTTGGCAATGAAGCAAACTTGTTTGCCTACTAGTTCTTCAGGATTAGGATAGGACTCAGCAATGCCTGAAAGAATAGTTCGTTTGCCAATTCCATCATCTAGCAAGAAGCGAAGTAGCTTGTCTGTCTTTGGTACACGCTCGCACTCTAATACTGTTGCAACACGCATGTCTAGTTTGGTAAAATCGTCAAATGCAATCTCAGGCTTTACAGGTGCTGCTTTGTAATCATTTAGTTCGTTTGCTTTCTTTGTATCCATCAATTTTTGCATTTGCTTCTCAATAGCTTCGTCTTCTATTTTCTCGAATAGCAATTCCGATTTGCCTAACGCATGTCCTGCGGGGAGAAGCCCCATATCACCAAGTTGATCCCAAGTTAATGTATCTATATTCAAGAACTCTTTTATCTTGGCTACCGAAAATGGCAAGAACGGTGCAAACACAATGGCCAAATTGGCTGTAATTTGCAGTGAGATATTCAGAATGGTAGCAGTGCGTGGCAAGTCTGTTTTGTAGGTCTTCCAAGGCTCTGTGTCGGCTAGGTATTTGTTGCCAATACGTGCTAGATTCATAGCATCTTTTAGTGCCTCTCTAAATTTGAATTGGTTTAAATGCCTTTCTATAGTCTCTCTAAGGCTATTGAAGTTGTTAATTGTTTCTTTATCATAGTCCGTTAGTTCGCCACACTCAGGTACATTGTTATCGAAGTACTTTTGTGTGAGAATTAGCGCACGGTTGATAAAGTTGCCCAATATGGCTACCAACTCATTATTGTTGCGAGCTTGGAAATCTTTCCAAAGGAAGTCATTGTCCTTAGTTTCGGGTGAATTGGCTGTTAATACGTAGCGCAATACATCTTGTTTGCCTGGGAAATCTTGTAGGTACTCGTGTAGCCATACAGCCCAATTGCGCGATGTTGATATTTTATCGCCCTCAAGGTTCATGAACTCATTGGCAGGAACATTCTCGGGCAAAATATATGAGCCTTCAGCTTTTAACATAGCTGGAAACACAATGCAGTGAAACACAATATTGTCTTTGCCAATAAAGTGAATCATTTTGGTCTCCTTGTCTTTCCACCATTTTTCCCAATCGTTGGGTAGGAGTTCTTTGGTATTTGATATGTATCCAATTGGAGCATCAAACCATACGTAGAGTACTTTTCCTTCACCACCTTCTACAGGTACAGGTACTCCCCAGTTTAGGTCGCGACTTACTGCGCGTGGTTGTAGGCCAAGGTCAAGCCATGATTTACATTGTCCATAAACATTGGGCTTCCACTCTTTGTGGTCTTCAAGAATCCATTTGCGCAACCAAGCTTCATGTTTGTCTAATGGTAAATACCAATGTTTTGTTTTCTTGCGAATGGGCACTGCTCCGCTTAGGGCAGACTTTGGGTCGATAAGATCGGTTGCATTGAGCGATGTTCCACAGCTTTCGCATTGGTCGCCATATGCTCCTTCGCTTTTGCAATGAGGGCAAGTACCTGTGATGTATCGGTCGGCCAAAAACTGTTGTGCCTCCTCGTCGTAATACTGCTCAGTTTCTTGTTCTAAGAACTCTCCTTTGTCATATAGAGTTTGAAAGAAGTCAGAAGCTGTTTGTTTGTGAATATCAGAAGTTGTACGCGAATATACATCGAATGTGATACCAAACTCTTCGAACGAATCTTTTATTAGTGTATGGTATCGGTCCACAATGTCTTGTGGCGTTACTCCCTCTTTTCGTGCTGTAATGGTGATAG
>CAZBVD010000269.1:0-2941 GCA_964495235.1 uncultured Dysgonomonadaceae bacterium
CCTCATTGGTCATTTTTTGGAAATGCGAGAAGTCGAAGCGTAATACTTTGTCTGATACGAACGACCCCTTTTGCTCTACGTGCGATCCCAACACCTCACGTAAAGCCTCGTGCATTAAGTGTGTAGCAGTATGATTGCTCTCTATAGCTACACGGCGCTCAGCATTGATATGCAATGTAAAAGTGGAAGCAATATCAGCAGGCAGTTTCTTAACCAGATGTACTGCCAGGTTGTTTTCTCTTTTAGTATCAAATATCTCAATCTTCTCGCCTGTATCGGTGCATGTCATCCAACCACTATCGCCTACTTGTCCACCTTGTTCTGCATAGAAAGGTGTTTGAGAAAACACTAATTGATAAAACTCTTGTTTCTTCTGTTTTACTTTGCGGTAGCGAAGTATTTCTGCATCGGTCTCCTGAAAATCGTATCCTATAAAGATAGGCTCTCCTTCGTGTACCTTTGCCCAATCGCCAGTTTCAACAACAGCAGCGTTACGTGCTCTGTCTTTCTGTTTTTTCATTTCCACTTCAAAACCTTCATGATCTACTGTCATGCCATTTTCTCTCAAAATAAGTTCGGTGAGATCTAATGGGAAACCAAATGTATCGTTAAGCTTGAAGGCTGTAGCACCTTCAAGTGTAAGGTTGTTATCTTTTTTGTGATCTTCCATTTGCTTTTCCAACAAACGGATACCTGTTTCAAGTGTGCGTAAGAAAGACTCTTCTTCTTCTTTTATTACTTTCTCTATCAATGTTTTTTGAGCAATCAACTCGGGGTAAGCATCGCCCATTACCTCTATCAATACAGGAAGTAGCTTATACATAAAGCCTTCGTGCATATCCAAGAAGGTGTATCCGTAACGCACTGCACGACGCAAAATACGGCGTATTACATAGCCTGCCTTTGCATTTGAGGGTAATTGCCCGTCTGTAATAGAGAAGGCTATGGTGCGCACATGGTCGGCTATTACACGCATAGCAATGTCTTTCTTTTCATCTTCGCCATAAGTAGATTTACTAATGGCTGCTATTTTATTGATAATGGGTTGAAAAACATCTGTATCGTAGTTAGACAACTTGCCTTGAATTGCCATACACAAGCGCTCGAAACCCATTCCTGTATCTATAACCTTAGCAGGCAAATCTACCAATGAGCCATCTGCCATGCGGTTGTATTGCATAAACACAAGATTCCATATCTCAATTACTTGTGGGTGGTCTTGGTTCACAAGTTCAAGCGCACTCACTTTCTGACGGTCTTCATCAGAGCGCAAGTCTATGTGTATTTCAGAGCAAGGGCCACAAGGGCCAGTATCACCCATTTCCCAAAAGTTATCGTCTTTATCTCCATTAATAATCCTATCTTTTGGCAAAAGCTCTTCCCAATATTCTGCAGCTTCATTGTCTCGTTCAAGTTTGTCTGTTTTGTCGCCCTCAAACACTGAAACGTATAACCTGTCTTTATCTAATTTGATAACATCCACAAGATATTCCCAAGCCCATGCAATAGCTTCTTTTTTAAAGTAATCGCCAAAAGACCAATTGCCCAACATCTCGAACATTGTGTGGTGATAGGTATCGTGTCCCACCTCTTCCAAATCGTTGTGCTTACCACTCACACGCAAACATTTTTGCGAGTCGGCTATACGTGGATATCTGTTAGGGGCATTGCCCAGAATTACATCTTTAAATTGGTTCATACCTGCATTGGTAAACATCAAAGATGGGTCGTCCTTTATTACCATTGGGGCAGAAGGCACTATTTTGTGATCTTTTGAAACAAAAAAATCTATAAACGATTGGCGAATTTCTTTTGAAGTCATCATACAATTAAAATAAAAATGATTGAATGTTGTAATAATACATCCTTTTTTTCGATTTACAAAGATATATATCTCACAAACAGTTTGCAAAGTTACTTTAAAAAGTTTATTTTTGTTGAGTTTAGCGCTACAATTATCATTCACAATTTATTACAACCAGCATTATGGGAAAACGTAAAAAACCTATCAACTTAGATAGCAAACGTCTCTTCTATTCCATACAAGAGGTAGCAAACCATTTTGCAGTAAATGTATCATTGCTACGATTTTGGGAAAAAGAGTTCTCAAACATCAGACCCAAAAAGACAAAAGGGGGCACGCGCCAATATACCAAAGAGGATATAATGGAGATAGAAATTGTGTATAGATTGGTGAGAGAAAAAGGCCTTACACTTGACGGAGCACGCCAAGCTTTGAGGAATAACAAAACTGATGAGGATATTCGCATTGAAACATTAACCTTATTGCAGAGCTTGAAAAAAGACCTCGTTGAGCTTGAAAAGGAGTTTGATAGCCTGCACCAACAGCAAAAATACAGCAATACAAAAGCCGAAGAGTAAACAATGAAAAAAACAATTCTATTATTAGCAACATTGTTTGCCCTATTTGCTTGCACCTATTCTCAATCGAGAAGCACCCAGGGAGAAGAGAAAGAAGATATATGCATAGCTGCTAGCAATGCAGTTATTAAAGTAGGTGCAGAGGCCACAGACAAGTACTTTAGCCAGATAAAAGGAAAAAGAGTGGCTGTGCTAACCAACCAAACAGGAATGGTGGGTAGTGAGCATTTGGTGGATATGCTGAACCGTGAGGGATTTAACTTGGCGGGCATATTCTCACCAGAACATGGTTTTAGGGGTACAGCAGATGCAGGAGAACACGTTTCCAGCTCTGTGGATAAGAGAACGGGAATCCCCATTTGGTCGTTATACGATGGCAAAGGAAACAAGCCTTCTGTAGAAACCATGAACAAGTTTGATGTACTGGTTTTTGACTTGCAAGATGTGGGTCTGCGCTTCTATACGTACTATATAACAATGATGCACATGATGGATGCTTGTGCGCAGCACAATAAAGAGATGATTGTATTGGACAGACCCAACCCAAATGGGTTTTATG
>CAZBVD010000270.1:0-2938 GCA_964495235.1 uncultured Dysgonomonadaceae bacterium
ATCTAAAAGGAGCAATAGATACTCCCGAAACAGAAAACGAAGAACTTTTAACCTCAACAAGAAATGACACAAGAGAAATTACACCCATATAATAGAATAATAGCACTATCATAGTCAATTACATCTTTTTACTTAGCTACATTTTCTATCTCACTGATTTTTTTGTAATTTTGGAGAGTTTTTTTGGAACGTTTTCCAACTAAGCTATACAACAACTATATTAGCAATAAAAATAGACTCATATAATGAATATTTCATACAACTGGTTGAAAGATTATTTAGATTTCGATCTTTCTCCACAAGCTACTGCCGACGCACTTACATCCATTGGTTTAGAAGTAGAAGGGGTAAACGAAATTCAAACCATTAAAGGTGGTTTAGAAGGTTTGGTTATTGGCGAAGTATTAACTTCTACGCCGCACCCCAACGCTGACAAGTTAAAACTAACAACTGTAAATGTTGGCAACGCTGAACCACTCAATATTGTTTGCGGTGCGCCAAATGTTGCAGCAGGACAGAAAGTGGTAGTTGCCACTGTAGGAGCTACACTCTATATGGGCGATGACGAACTGAAGATTAAACGCTCAAAAATTAGAGGCGAAGAGTCACTAGGTATGATTTGTTCTGAAGTGGAGATTGGTGTTGGATCAGCAAGCGATGGAATTATTGTATTGCCTGAAAATGCAAAAATAGGAATGCCCGCTAAAGAGTATTATAATGTAAAAAGCGACTATCTGCTTGAAGTGGATATTACACCCAATCGTGTTGACGCAACTTCTCATTTTGGTGTAGCTAGAGATTTAGCTGCTTACCTCCATCAAGCAGGCAAGCCATACAAATTAAACAAACCTTTGGTTGATAATTTCAAAATCAACACAGAAGAAGGTGGCATAGATGTGGAAGTGGAAAACACAGAGGCATGTCCTCGCTACTCGGGTCTCACCATTCGCAACGTGAAAGTTGCAGAGAGCCCAGATTGGTTGAAAAATAGACTTTTAACTATTGGTGTTCGCCCAATCAACAACATAGTGGACATTACCAACTTTGTGCTTCATGAATTAGGTCAACCATTGCATGCCTTTGATGTAAGTAAAATAAAAGGAAACAAAGTAGTAGTTCGCACAGCAAAACAAGATTCACTATTCACAACACTTGACGAACAAGAACGCAAGCTTGATGAACGAGATTTAATGATATGCAACGCAGAAGAACCAATGTGTATAGCTGGTGTATTTGGAGGATTGCATTCTGGTGTAAATGAAAGCACTACAGATGTGTTTCTTGAGTCGGCCTACTTCAACCCAACTTGGGTGCGCAAAACTGCTCGCAGACACACACTTCACACCGACTCATCGTTTAGGTTTGAAAGAGGACTTGATCCCAATAACACACTATTTGCACTAAAACGTGCTGCGTTATTGATACAAGAAATTGCTGGTGGCACTATTGAAGGAGCTATACGCGACATATATCCGGTGGAAACACCTCAACCCAAAGTGGAGTTGAACTTACATAAAGTGAACACACTTATTGGTAAGAAGCTTTCTACAGATACCATCAAGAGTATCCTCAACAACTTGGATATTGTTGTGGACAGTGAAACTGAAGAGGCGCTACAATTAAGCATTCCAACCTATCGAGCTGATGTATTGCGCGATGTTGATGTAATAGAAGAGATATTACGCATATATGGCTACAACAATATAGAAATAGGCGATTCTCTAAAATCAAGCTTATCTAACAAATCGGAAACAGACCGAAAGCATGAATTGCAAACGCTCATCTCGCAACAATTGACAGCTATCGGATTTAATGAGATTATGAATAACTCTCTCACAGAGAAAGCTTATTACTTAGAATCTGAAGTATATCCTGTTGATAATAATGTGAAACTACTTAACCCTCTCAGTGGTGAGTTGAATGTAATGCGCCAGACACTGCTGTTTGGTGGTTTAGAAAACATTATTCACAACATAAACCGCAAACATGCCAACCTCAACCTATACGAGTTTGGCAATTGCTATTTCTATGATGCAGATAAAGCTAACCTCAACAACACATTGGCACAATACACCGAAGAGACTCACCTTGGTGTGTGGCTTTGTGGCAACCGAAATTCTAAAAACTGGGCGATATCTGAAACACAAAGTTCTGCTTATGAACTAAAATCGCATGTTGAAAACATACTATTACGATTAGGACTGAATGATAACAAACAATTGATTCACGAACCTTTTAGTAATGAACTGTTTGCTTCGGGAATGAACATTAGCACGCGTCAGCAGCATCTTGTTAGCTGGGGAGTAATTAACAAACAGATACTTAAAAAACTAGATATTGATACAGATGTATATTTTGCTGAGTTTAATTGGGATGCTCTAATGAGAGTGACACGTAAGAATGTAGTGCTCTTTACAGAGCTACCAAAATTCCCATCAGTAAAACGAGACTTGGCACTACTTGTAGATAAAAGCATTACATTTGCAGAGATAGAGAAAATTGCCTTCAATTCTGAAAAGAAACTATTGAGAGAAGTTACTCTTTTTGATGTATATGAAGGCAAACACTTGCCAGAAGGCAAAAAATCTTATGCTGTTAATTTCATATTGCAAGATTATGATAAAACTCTTGACGACAAGCGCATAGATAAAATTATGGGCAAGATTCAGCAGAACATGGAAAAGGAGCTAAATGCTCAATTGCGCTAATAAATCTTTGCAAAAAGCCGATTACAACAGTCACAGATTCTGTTGAAACGTTGTACTATTCTGTAGTAAGACTTAATGCAACACAACTAGTTTACACACAATTAAGAGAAGCAATAGAATAAAAACAATACATTTAATAACAAAAAAACCGCTTATCACTACGCATATCTTTAACATAGATTGCGCACACAATGCAGGTTCATAAAAAAATTATGGGAAGAGCATTTGAA
>CAZBVD010000271.1:0-2931 GCA_964495235.1 uncultured Dysgonomonadaceae bacterium
AATGCTCCTGGTCGCTGAGGAAATTGCACTAGAAAATAATGTTTCAGTCCTTCGTACAACAAAGATCGTTCTTTTATTTCTTGCATTCGTGTAATGTCGTTATTGCTACCGCTTACAATACAGACTACATTTTTTCCCTTAATTTGCCCCTTATAAAAATCGAGCGCAGAAATCGTTAATGCTCCTGCAGGTTCAACCACAATGGCCTCTTCATTATACATGCGCAATATGGTTGTACAAACCTTTCCTTCAGGCACAAGGACAATATCTTCCAAACTGGCTTTACAAATTTCAAAAGCTTGCTCTCCCACTCGTTTAACAGCAGCCCCATCAACAAAATTATTAATATGTTCCAAGGCAGTGTTCACACCTTTTTCAATAGAAGTTTTCATGGATGCTGCTCCAACAGGCTCAACACCCACAATTTTTGTATGTGGACTTAGTTGTTTAAACACCGTGACTATACCAGCTGCTAAACCTCCACCCCCAATGGGTACAAATAAATAGTCAATAGGTTTTGAACTGTCTTCTAAAAGCTCCAAAGCAACTGTTCCTTGTCCAGCAATTACTTTCTCATCATCAAAGGGATGAATAAATACAGCTTCAACTTCTTTGCAATATCGGTTAGCTTCTTCGGATGCTTCATCAAAGGTATCGCCTTTTAAAATAACTTCCACTTTATCTTTTCCAAAGAGTTTTACTTGTTTTGTTTTTTGTCGAGGCGTTGTCACCGGCATAAATATTGTGCCCTTGATGTTTAATTCATTACAAGCATACGCTACTCCTTGTGCATGATTGCCTGCACTTGCACAAACAACCCCTCTTGATTTCTCCTCTTCAGAAAGCAGTACAATTTTATTATAAGCACCCCTTAATTTGTATGAACGAACAGGTTGTAAATCTTCACGTTTCAAAAAAACTTGAGCGGAGAATTCCTCGCTCAAGTTTTCGTTCTTCATTAATGGGGTATGTATTGCAACGTTTTTTATTCGCTCTCTTGCTTGATATATTTTGTCTAACAATTCCATAAATTGGCTATTCTTTTCTTCGCATTTCTTAGTCTAGTTTACCAAAGCGCAAAGGTATGCATTTAGCTCAACTTTCCCTATTATTCTATTTGAAAATCTGATTTACTGTTTTCCCCTGATTTAGCTTGTTAAACTATTTAAAGACCATCCTGTTTGCCTCATCTATTTCATCTTGAGAAACACTATGCGTCTTACCCTCATATACCTTAAGGTGAACCTTTGCATTCATTTTCTCTAGAATGATTGCACTTTCCCTTACACGTTCTATTGGAACATGCGGATCGGGGTTTCCAGTACCCATAAAGACAGGTGTGCCATTAAAGCTGCCTGAATAGTTCTCTTGGTCTATTTTGTTTCCAATAAGACCACCAGTTAATGCCACAACACCACCAAATTTCTCAGCATTACGAGCAACAAACTCCAGTGCCAAACAAGCTCCTTGAGAAAACCCCAGAAAGTATATATTTTCGGCGGTAATACCTTGCTCCATTGCTTCACCTACCGCATCTTTCACTAAATTGAGAGCAGAAGAGAGCCAAGGTTCATTTTGCTCGGGTGGAGCCATAAACGAATAGGGATACCATGTATTGTTGGTAGCTTCAGGTGCAAACAAGGCATATTCCTGCACATTTAAATGTGAGGCAATGCCTAAAATATCACGTGCATCTGCTCCACGACCATGTATCATTATTAGCACCTTATGGGCTTCTTGCAGAGATATGCCTGCTGTTTGTATATTTTTCTTGTGCATAAATATTTGTTATTTTGTTTGAAGCGATGGTAGAGCTTTTTCAATCTTATCGCGCATAGGCTCATGTTGATTGGGTAGTTGTAGCGAACTTCCTAGGTTTTCTACTGTTTCATCTGTTGCAAATCCAGGATTATCGGTTGCAATTTCAAACAGTACGCCACCTGGCTCGCGGAAGTAGAGCGAAAAGAAGTAGTCGCGGTTTATTTTCTCTGTAATTCCATGGCCCTCTGCCACAATATTTTCTCTAAACGCCATCAAAGTCTCTTCATCTTTTACACGAAAGGCAATATGATGATTAGTACCTCCTGCATTTATACCCCTTGGGGCTAGTGGCATTTCCAACAGATCAATTATGGCAGCATTTTCTACAGCATCGGTTTGATAGCGATATAAACTACTGTCTTTTTCCACCTGTTTGTAACCAAATATTTCTGTTAGGATGGCGGCAGTGGCTTTGATATTATTCAGTGTAAGTGTAACAGTGTGAAACCCTTTAATAGCAACATTGGCTTTTATCTCATCCGTTTCCCAAACTTCTCGTTCATCTTTTTGTTTCGTTTCAATCAATTTTAGTCTCAATCCATCTGGGTCTTGAAAAGCAATATATTGTTCACCAAACTGCTCACCACTATTGTAACGGATATTAAGTTTCTCAAAACGAGCTTTCCAAAAATCCAAACTATCTTTGGGTACAGAATAGCCAATTTCTGTGGCCATACCTGCTCCATCTCTTCCTTTACTCATACCAGCCCAAGGAAAGAAGGTTAGTATCGTTCCGGGAGTGCCTACTTCATTTCCAAAGTAGAAATGGTAGGTTGTGGGGTCGTCAAAATTAACGGTTTTCTTTACTAAACGAAAACCGAGGGTTTTCGTGTAAAAGTCATAATTACGCTGAGCATCACTTGCAATGGCTGTAATGTGATGCAGTCCTAATATTTTACTCATAATCTTTAATTTAAATTTCTTCTGTTATTTGCGTGTTGGATAAGGAATAAACTCGGTGTCGTCTCCTTCAATCTTGGGAAAAGACTGTGTTTCCCACTTCTCCTTAGCGTCTTTAATGAGTTCCTTGCTCGATGAAACAAAGTTCCAATCTATATATCGTTTTTCGGGGAAAGGTTCACCACCAAAAATATAGATAGTGCTATTTTC
>CAZBVD010000272.1:0-2924 GCA_964495235.1 uncultured Dysgonomonadaceae bacterium
AAGCTAGATATAAAAGACACTTTGTCGTCAAAAAGAGGCGCTTTTTATCACAAGTTTAGCGATGAAAAATATAAAAAGCTTTTAGCTAGTGGTAAATATTTCTCATTATAAAATAATGAGAAGATAGGGTACAATAAAATGTTTCACAAAACTCAAGGTATAGTATTAAGTACTACTAAGTACAACGATAAGTTTTCGATAGCTCAAGTATTTACTGCTGATTTTGGTAGAACAGCTTATTTGTTACCTATCTCTAAAAGTAAAAAACGCAAAATAAACCAAGCTCTTTTTTTTCCCCTTTCAGTATTAGATATGGAGGTAGAGCATTTTCCTTTACGCGAAATACATAGATTGAAAGATGTGCAACGTCAATTTCCATTGTATTCTATTAATGTGAGTGTTGTTAAGTTATCTATTTCGTTCTTTTTATCCGAATTTCTCACTAAGATTCTGCAAGATACAAATGAAAACAAAGTTATTTTTAATTTTATCAAAGATTCAATTATAGCATTAGAAGGAAAGAACAATGGGTTTGCAAACTTTCATCTTGTATTTATGTTTAACCTTGCTCAGTTTTTAGGTATAGCTCCAAATTTAGACGGTTATGATAGAAGCTCTTTTTTTGATTTGTTAAATGGGGCATATACATTTGGTAAACCATTACACAATCACTATCTAAATTTAGAGCAAAGTGGTTTTTTAGAATTATTTAAACGGATAAACTATAGCAATATGCATCTTTACAAACTATCGCAAAGCGACAGAAACATAATAATAAACTATATGTTAGATTATTACAGGATGCATGTATATGATTTTCCAGAGATTAAATCACTTGAGGTTTTGCGAGAGCTCTATTAGAATTGCAAGTATTATTAGTGGAAGTAAATTGGCAAGAAGTTTGGACCAACTATTCTATTTTACTATTACTTTAGTTTCAAATGTTCTGTAAACTAATGTTTTCCCTTTTGTTTCAATGGTAAACCACTCTCCAAGAGATTCATTTAGTGTTCCTTTCCATAAGTTGTCTAACACCAAATTGTCTAGCGGGTATTTTAAGTTGTATGAAGTGATTGGATTGTTGTTTATATTGAAAATAGAAACTTGTTGACCTTTTTTACTTTCAAACTTTGTTGTAGATGATATAGGTGTGAATACTCCATAATCAGTAATTATTTCAACGTCCACTTCATTCATATATTCCAACAAGAGAGAAATATTGCCCAAAGTATGGTCTTCTCTCTTTCCTGTTGCAGCAACAATTTTAATTTTATTCTTTCCTTGTTCAATGCAATAGTTTACTGCTTTTGTGAGATCATTGGTGTTTTGATCAGTGAAAATTAAAAGTAAATGTGCGTATTGCTCCCTTAGTAATGCTGAAATAGAATCTCCGTCTCCAATAATTATATTGGGGGTGATATCATTATTTAATGAAGCTTTTAGCGCTCCATCAAGGCAAATTATATAGGAAGCGTTTGATATAATTGATTTTGGATACTTGTGAGTTGGGAAATCGCCGTTTGCAATAATAACTGTGTACTCTATGTTTACTTGCTCCATTGTTATGAACTTGAAATTATTTTCCAAATAGCATCCACCCAATAATCCTCAGCGTTGAGCGAGGGGACATATATAAACTCTTCACCTCCTGCTTTCATAAATAATTTACGTGCTTCTATATCAATATCATATAGTGTCTCTAAATTATCGACAGGGAACCCTGGTGCTGCAATGACTATCTTTTTCCATCCAAGCTTTGGTAGGTCTGCAATATCTTTATCAAGAAAGGGGCTTAGCCAATCTTTACCTCGTTGCGATGAGTAAAGTAACAGTGTTTTATTAAGGTTTAGACCCAACTTCTTTGTCAATAATTGATTTGTCTCTTTAAGTTGATACACATAGTCAAACTCTTTCCCTTTTTGCCAAGCCTTTTTTACTTGATGAACGGGAAGACTGTGATATGAGAACACTAAACGATCAAAGTTATCTGTTAGATAAGGTCTTATTTGATTTGCAAGAGCATCTATAAAAGAAGGATGGTTATAGTATGGATCTGTAATTTTAATTTTAAAAGAGTAAGTATTCTTATTATATATACGTTTTGTTTCATTAATTGCTGTTTGAGTAGATGATTGTGCATAGTGAGGTAGTAGTGGAAATATAACAACATCAGTTAACTTGCTGCATTTTTTCTGTAAAGCATCAAAAGCTGATTCTATAGAAGGTGATCCATAGCGCATGGCTATTTCTACTGGAACGTCTTTTTGTTTTTTCAACTTATTGGCAAGTTCTATCATAAAATATAGAATTGGGGATATGGTTGGTTCCTCTTTTCGCCAAATTAGAGAGTATTTGCTTAACGATTTTGATGCAGATAAAGGTGCAATAACGTGACGAGCAAGAAATTTGAATGCAGGTTGAAATTTATCAGCTACTAAAGGGTCAGAAAGCATATCGCCAATAAACTGCTTTATTCCCAATTTAGTGCATTCAGCTGGTGTCCCCACATTTAGAAGTACTATTCCTCTCATTTAAATAAGTCTAGTTTAATTATTATACAAAAGTTTCGATCAACTTGGTTTTGATTGAAGGTGTAATGGTTATTTTGAGTGTGTCTGCTGGAACTAGTATTGTTTCTCCTTTACTCAGCATTATCTTGTTTAACTTATTGTCTTCTAACTCACAAGATCCCTCAAGACACATATATATTATAAACGAATCTATTTTTGATATGTCTTTTTCTAGAGGTTTGTCTAACTCGAGCAAGCTTGTGGTGAAATAGTCACAGCTTACTAGCTCGATGGTTTTATTTAGTATAGACTTATATTCTGTTTTGTATGAATCGTAAACAGTGTAGTCGATGGCATCTTTGGCTAATTCTGTATGCAACTCTCTTGTATTGCCATTTTCGTCTTTTCTATTGT
>CAZBVD010000273.1:0-2921 GCA_964495235.1 uncultured Dysgonomonadaceae bacterium
GATTTGAATTTCATGACTTAATTGTTCAATCCCACACCACCGGTTTTGAGTTTTATGACTTAATTGCTGAATCTCAAACCATCGGATTTGACTCTTATGACTTAATTCTTTAATCCTACACCGTCGGATTTGAATTTTAAGTCATAAAGTTGATTTATGCTTATACTAAATGTAGCCAAGTATGCAACAAACAACCTCTATTTAATAAGATGTTAGTATAACTATAGTAGTTTTTAAGAAAGGTAATTCTTTTTGAAACTCATTGTTTTACTGCTGATATAACAAATCTTCCTTTTTAATAAATATATTCACTACATTTACTCTCAGAAATAAAGCGAAGAAATATATAAAGATTCAAAATAAAAAACAGATTACCTTATTTAAACTGTTTTGTAGTTTACCCTTAGTAAAAAAAGTTATGGATCATAGTAAAAGAAAGTTTTTAAAAACAATACTTACAGGAATAGCAGGATACACCTTAATAAATAAAGCATATCCTATTTCTGATTATTCTAAATATCTAACCAAAGACAAATATATTACGCAAAACGGACTGGGTAAATTCCCTTTCTATGCCTTTGTGAAAGATTTTCAGATAGGAGAATACATCCCTAAAGATCAAGGTGGGAAATTCATTCAAATGGAAATTATCGGAACTGAGGAGGACGAAGTTATCGTTAATAAAATCAAGAATGGAGTTTTACAATCTATATACGGCAATCCTATTGATTGGATAAAATTTGAAAAAGATGAGCTTGAAAAAAGCTTCTGGTTGAGCCGTTTATATTATATGCCCAGTTTCGGAAGAATGTATTATCTAAATAATGATATAGCTTCTCTTAACTTTGCTATGAAATTTCTTAGGAAATGGTACGAAGAAAACTTACAATTGGCAGAAACAGGAAAAACAAAATACAACTGGACAGATATGCAAATTGCATCGAGATGCATACATCTTTCATGGTTTTATTTCCTCGGAATAGACGGACTTTCAGTTAGCGACAAGAATTACATTATTGACATTTTAGAAAACCACTCAAAAGTGTTGTTAAGCCACTTTGGGAAACAACCTTTAAATGAACATAATCACCAATCGCATGGTGCACTTGCAATGTTATATATTGGAACATTGTTCCCAAAAATGGCAAGCGCTAGTGAACTTGTACAAACTGCAATAAAAATTCTTGAGCATCACATAAAAAATGCATTCTATGAAGATGGTGGAAATGTAGAACAAATGTTTGGATATTATCCTTTTGAAGCTCAGCTCTTCAGGGACACCTATCTGCTTTGCGAACACAATAATATTCCACAACCTGAAGGAATAGAAGAGCTGATGGTGAAAATGTATAACTTCATTACAATTGTACAACAGCCAGATAACACAATGCCTCCTATTAACGACTCTTACGATACCCCTTCAAAACCAACATTAACCACCTTAGCAAATGTTTTAGGAGATAAAACTCCTACTGATTATGAAAGAAGTAAGTTTTTCATGCAGTCTCAGTTTGGTATAGTAAGATCTAAAACACAAAACAATAATTCATGGTACATATTGGCTAATCCTGCTAAATCAATTGGTGGACATATGCATGCTGGCAGACTTGGATTCAACTTCTGGTATAATAACACACCCATTATACGAGACAGCGGCTGTTGCAACTATGATGACCCATTATTTAAAACTTGGTATAGAACCTCTAAAGCGCATAACACAGTTTTAATTGACGGCAAATATGATGCGCCCACTTCCACAGATCAACTTTGGGTAAGAGAACGAGAAACTAATAACAAAATTACTGATTTTGAGAAAAGTGACAACTTCACTTTTCTTCGAATGCATTCTCCAGCGTCTGAAGTAACCAACTCATCTGTTGATTGGTATAGATCTGCAGCTTTAATAAATGATAAATACTTAGTTCTTCACGATTACTTCAAAGCTTCAGGTAAGCATAACTATGAGTTGCTTTTTCATTTTGATATAGCTCAAGTAAATATAAAACCCAATAATGTTTTATCAGTAATAAAGGATAATACAAAAATGAATTTTATACCTGCAAACTCAAATTCAATAGAGAAAATAGAATTAGAAGAAGGGCTTATCTCCATTGAGGGAATTACAAAAAGAGCTCCAATGGTTACATATAATCTAAAAGGTGATGGAGATCTGCATTCATTTATAGTGTTTTCACCTGAAGGTGAGACTCCTATAACAGTGAAAGAGTCAGTTAACGAAAATGGTGCAGGATTACAAATTAAAGACAACAACGGAAAAACTACAACGCTTCTATTCCCAAATTCAACAAGCAGGGACTTCTCTGCATTTGGAAAGAAAACAAGTAAAAAGTTTGATGTTCAATAGCTCAATGTTTTTTATAGAGTAAAGGAAAGAACACCAAATTTCTTACACAAGAGAAATTATTCACTTAAATACTAATTAAAGTCAGACTATAAAATCATCTTTATTCTCTTATTAAAGAGATGTTACTTCCCAAAAACTGTTTTATTTGTATCTTTGCAAGATAAAATAACTAGCTTATAAAATATTATGTACAGAACCAATACTTGTGGAGAATTAAACCTGAGCAATATAGATCAGAGAATTGTGTTATCTGGATGGGTACACAAAATCAGGAAAATGGGTGGAATGACTTTTATAGATATAAGAGATAGATATGGAATTACCCAGCTTTCTTTTGATCAAGAAGTTAATCAAGACTTGTATAAACAAGCTAATAAACTTGGTAGAGAATGGGTTATCACTGTTGAAGGTCTTGTAAAAGAACGTTCAAGTAAAAACAGTAATATTCCCACTGGCGATATAGAGATAATAGCTAGCAAGCTAACTGTCTTGAATGAATCTAAAAATCCTCCTTTCACCATAGAAGATGACACAGATGGTGGCGATGATATACGAA
>CAZBVD010000274.1:0-2909 GCA_964495235.1 uncultured Dysgonomonadaceae bacterium
TTTACAGTTTGTTCATAATATGCTTGACTTTGGCTTTTAAAAGGGTTATAATAGATACAAGAAGTAAATCAAATAAATAAAAAAGGTAGGTAATAAATATGTTTACAACTAAAAAAAGTCCATCTCAAGAATACGCTTTTGCAGTCAAGCAAATTCAAGAATTAGAAAAAACTCTAGAAGAATGGTTTATCTATGAGCTGGAAGATGTTGATATAATGGAAACTAGACTAAAAGAATACAAGAACTATATAAAAGAACAAGACGAAATTTTATTAGCTTATGATTAAGTCGTATAAATAAAATAAAGTGTTAACAACCTATTCACAACTTGTTAACACTTTATTCATTTTTTGAGGTATCTTTTTTCGGTTTTTTATGATATAATATTCATATAAGGGTAAGAGTAGGATCTCTAAAATAAAATTTAGGATAGGGTTGTATTGGCTGTGCCTATGTTTTCCTATGCCTAAGTAACGGAATTTTTTTTGAGACCGCTCTTTTTTTATTTTTCATTTCAAAAAAATACCGTCGGCCCGCAAGGTTGTCAAGTTCAATAAAATAATATATACGCGAACTTTTTGAAGACCGCCTGAAAATGCTTACCGAAAAATAAAAAAGATATTTTAAAAAAGGCTTGACTTACCTTAAAAAAGATGTTATAATAAATACATAGTAAAGAAGTAAAAGGAGTTTTAAATGAAAATCGACAAACGCAAAAACTATTATATTACTATCGACACAGAAACAACTCAAGGTTGGGGAAAAGGTGGAAAATTTTACTCTCCTCTAGTCTATGACATAGGGTATGCTATTCATGATAAAAAGGGTAGAATTTACGAAACTGGAAATTACATTATAAAAAACATATTTTACTCTAGAGCTATGAAAACGGCTTTTTATGGGAATAAAATTCCATGGTATAAAGAGCAAATTGCCACAAAAAAAATTCCTGCTGTTTCTTTTGCAAAAGCAATCTATGAAATTAATAAAGCTTGTCAAAAATATGGTAAACTCACTATTTTGGCTTACAATGCTAACTTTGATATTGGAGCTATTACAAAAACGGCAGAATACACCGAATTAAAACAATATGACGGTACTTTAGAATCAATTTTCTATATGGTTAAAAAGATAGAGGTTAGGGATATTTGGGGCTTGTTTGTAGAAACTATTGGGGTTAGAAAGTCCTATAAAAGATTTACTGATACTTATGGACTTGTTTCTGAAAAAGGAAATCGCAAAACCTCGGCAGAAGTTGCTCATAAATATTTAACTCAAAACCCAAACTTTATAGAAGACCATACTGCTTTATCTGATGTTCTTATTGAGGTTTTTATCTTTACTCAAGCCATGAGGCAGAAGAAAAAGCATTCAAAAAAAATACTCGGTCAACCATGGAGGCTAGTCCAAGGCTAGCTTCTCTTTTTTGTTAATGATGTAAACGTTTACATTGCGGAGCGCCAATTTTTTGAATTGTCTGACAATTTAATCTTGTTCACACTTTATTTAGATTTTATTTACGCTTTGTTTACAGTTTGTTTACGCTTTATTTACACTTTGTTCACAAAAAAGTATAGACATATAAAGATATTCATGATATAATTAATACATAGTAAGAAGTAAGGAGAACTAAAAAAATGATTTGGATTTTAAACGTATTTTTTATTTTATTGTTGTTTGAGGTAAGCTCTGTTATTTGGACATGGTACTGGATTATTACCACTTCAATTGTTAGTTTTTACTTAGTAAAAAAGTTTAGTAAAAAAATCTCAAAATTCTATAACTTTTAGCTTGACCGTTTTTAAAAACTATGTTATAATAAGGTATACCCAAAAAAAGGAGAAAATTATATGAAAAAAACTATTTATTTAGATATGGATGGAGTTCTTGCAAATTTTGATAAAAAGGTTAAAGAATTTAAACATCTTGACGAACAACCATGGTTAGCAATTCCACACTTTTTTAAAGATTTAGAGGTTATCGGAAACCCTAACGAAACAATTAGAAAATTGCAAGAATTAGGACATTCTGTAAAAATTCTTTCAAAAGTAGAGACTAGAGATACACTGGATAGGGTTACCGATAAAATTGTATGGGTTCAAAAAAATATCCCAACAGTTGAACTTGAAGATATTATTATCGTGCCATACCATTTAAGAAAAATTGATTTTGTTGAAACTAACATGAGCCAAAGCATTCTAGTTGATGACTATTCAGAAAATACTAAAGAATGGGCAAGCTATGGTGGAACTGCTGTAAAATTCAGACAAACTAAAATCAAAGCTAACTATGGGTTTATTCAAGTAAACAAACTTGAGGAATTATTAAATTATGTTTAGGGCAACCTAGACATTTTTTTTAAAAACGGTGTAAACGTTTACATTGGATCTTACGTGTAAACGTTTACATGGCGGAGGGCTAATTTTTTGAATTGTCTGATAATTTACATTTTTGTTCATAAATTGTTTACAATTAAAAGCTTGTAGTTTTACAGTTCCTATGTTATACTTAATACATAGTAAGAAGAGAAAAGGAGAAAAAAATGTTTGAGATAGTAGAACAAGAATTTGAGGTCTTTTTAGAGGCTTTCCACGAGGGAAAGTTAGACGGGAAAATTTTCAATCTCTTTGATGAGGATGATTATCTAGAATATTTTAGTAGGGCTAGCATAGAAAAGGCTCAATGGGAGCTAGTTTTAAAAATTAGAGAATTTTTGAACCCTGACCTCTTTAGAGTCACTGCAGATTGGTGCATACATATTATAGATAAAAAGCTTGACAGTCGCTAAAATTCATGCTATAATTAGGTATAACCTAATACAAAGGAGATTTAAAAATTATGGAAAAACGTTCACCAAAAACAGATGCAGTTATTCGGGAAAAAGCTTATCAGGACTTGGCTCAAGCAGA
>CAZBVD010000275.1:0-2909 GCA_964495235.1 uncultured Dysgonomonadaceae bacterium
CGATTTTAATTTACCCATTTTTCACCACCTCCCCAAATCTTTTAGGTTTCACATAGTTATTAATTAATGGAGTTAATGCGTTCATCAACAATATTGCAAATGAAACTCCTTCGGGATAAGCTCCCCATAAACGAATGCACATAGTTACAACTCCAATACCTATACCATAAATAATCATGCCTTTGTGCGTTAAAGGCGAAGTTGCATAGTCAGTAGCCATAAACACAGCTCCCAACATAAGCCCTCCCGATAATAGATGTATCAATGGGTTGTTGACAGGCGATGGGTCAATCAAATACATACCACCAGCAAAAACAGCTACGGTAAGAAGAATTGATACCGGAATATGCCACGTTATTATTTTCTTCCACAGCATATATATCAAGCCCAATAGCAGTGCCATCACACTCATCTCCCCTATAGACCCACTTTCAAGGCCAAAGAACATATCTGATATGGATGGAAGAGCACCAGGATTGTATTTAATATTTTCGAGCACTGTTGCAGCCGTTACTCCATCTACGGCCTCTATAGTACTTGGCAAGGGCCAAGAAGTCATTTGCGCTGGAAACGAAATCAACAGAAATACACGTCCAAGCAAAGCAGGATTAAATATATTATTACCCAGTCCGCCAAAAGACATTTTACCCACACCAATAGCTATAATGGCTCCAATAGCCAGTATCCATAGCGGAAGGTTTGATGGCACATTAAAGGCGAGCAACACGCCTGTAATTACTGCAGAGCCATCCATTATAGTGGGCTCTTTTTTAAACATAAAACGCTGCACAACATACTCTGTAATAATACAAAACACAACAGAGGCAAGCGTTAAAACAAAAGCGTCGAGGCCAAACACATAAAGCGACACAATAAAAGCAGGCACAAGTGCAATAAGCACCCCGTACATATTTTTTGCAATGGTGTCTCCGCTGTGTATGTGTGGCGAAGGTGATACTACAAGTTTATTTTTCATAGTCCAAATCCTTTTTTGTAGGATTCAATATTTTTGAAGTTTGTGTTAATTATTTTAATTCTTTCTGGCACGCATAATGCCCATTACCTTGCCTTTACCTAAACGAATGTAATCAAGCAAAGGTCGGTCCGATGGACATGTAAAACTACACGATCCGCACTCAATGCAATCGGTAATTCTCTCCTTCTCGGCCTTGTCCCAAATTTCATATTCTGTGAGTGTCATCAAAGTAGTAGGGTTGATACCCATTGGACACACGCTCACACACTTAGCACACTTTATGCAATCTTTCATTTGTTTGCGTCGTGCCTCTAGTGTGGGAATAATTAGCACACCCGAAGTGCCTTTTGTTACAGGTATATCAATACTGGCAATAGCTTTACCCATCATTGGGCCACCGCTAACCACCTTACCCGTTGTTTCGGGCAAGCCACCAGCAAAGTCAATGAGGCTACTTAGCGGAATACCTATCCTTGACAATACATTGCAAGGATTTGTTACATCTTTACCCGTAACAGTTACTATGCGTTCAATTAAAGGTTTGTTTTTTTGTACAGCTTCATATACTGCAAAGGCTGTTCCCACATTCTGAACCACTGCACCAACAGATACCGGAAGAGCTCCACTGGATACTTGTCTGCCAATTATTGCATCTATTAGCTGCTTCTCGCTACCTTGTGGATATTGTACTTTTAGAGATTGCACCGTTATGCCCTTGAAAGATTTGGCTGCTTGTGTGAGTTTCTTTATTGCGTCGGGCTTGTTGTTTTCAATACCTATTACAGCTCTATTCACATTTACTGCCTTCATAAGCAACTCAACGCCAACAAGCATCTCCTCAGTTTTCTCCATCATCAATATATGGTCGGCTGTGAGATAAGGCTCGCACTCTACACCATTTATAATAAGCACTTCGGCTTTTGTTCCAGGAGGCGGAGTTAGTTTTACATGGGTAGGAAAAGTAGCTCCCCCCATTCCTACTATACCAGCAGCCGAAATTTTCTCAATAATTTCTTTTGGGGTTAATTTGCACTCACGCACAAGGGTGTCGGTTCTGTCGATGGATTCTTCCCACTCATCGCCCTCCACTTCTATTATAATTGCATCGCGCTTATAACCACTTGCATCAAGTTCTTTGTCTATTTTTTTCACCTTACCCGATACAGGCGAGTGAATATTTGCCGATACAAAGCCCACACTCTTGCCCAACAATGTTCCCACTTTTACCATATCGCCTCTTTTCACAACAGGCTGACAAGGCGCCCCAATATGCTGGGCCAATGGAACAACTACCTCACTAGGAATGGCTATCGACTGGATAGATTTTCCTGCGGAAAATTTATTCTCTTTTGGGTGAATACCACCAATTCGAAATGTTTTTAACATACTATTATAAGCAACTGAGTTTCATCTTCTCCGAAATGTTTAGTTCTCCAAAGTTTAGACCCAACCAATTGCTCGCTATTTAGTTATATTAGTTATTCTTTTTTTCTTCTATCAAATTAAGCATCAGCTTTAACAGCTTCGGCCTTTGGCTCTTTTATACGAGGAGGCGGAAAGTTTAGTTCCAATATAGACCCTGTGGGGCACACTGGCACACACTTTCTACACAGTCTGCACTTATCATCATCAATATAAGCCAGGTTGTTTGCCAATGTAATGGCATCAAACGGACAAGCCTTTACACACTTGCCACAACCAATACATGCCACATTACATGCCCTGCGTGCTGGTGCTCCTTTATCTTGGTTTACACAGCTCACAAATATGCGACGCGACTTGGGCCCTTGCTTTCGCAACTCAATAATATCCTTAGGACAAGCCACCACACACTTGTTGCATGCAGTACACTTCTCCTCGTCAACCTCTGGTATAAGCGTTACAGGGTTTACGTGTATTGCATCAAACGGACACACCACTTCGCAATCTCCCA
>CAZBVD010000276.1:0-2892 GCA_964495235.1 uncultured Dysgonomonadaceae bacterium
TAATAATGATATCGGTATAGTTGCTCACCATCATTATAGTATCTTTCAGCGATTCACCCTTGGTGGCACTGCTTGTTGCAGTATCAGAAAAACCTATAATCCTACCCTGCAATCTGTTTATGGCAGTTTCAAAACTCAAACGCGTTCTTGTGCTGGGTTCAAAGAAAAGTGTAGCACAAACTTTGCCTTTCAAAAGAGGTCTATTGGGTTGTTGTTTAAATTTAGAAGCAGTATCAATAATACGCATTATATCGTCTTTACTGTAGTCTTCTATGTTTACTAAGCTTTTAGGTTTCATTGTTATTGTTGTCTATCTCTATAGGGGTTTACTTACTCTCTTTTTATGTTCTATACAAAGTTATAAAAAAACCTTGCAGCTAACACTGCAAGGTCTCTTATTTTAATTTAGACTGTAAATTCTAAATCTACATCAAATAGTTCATGCCAGGGTAAACCCTGCTTGTTTAGTTGCTCCATAAACGGATCTGGATTAAACTCCTCTACATTATAAACACCTGGTTTGCTCCAGAGGTCTTGCATAAACATGCGTGCACCAATAGTAGCCGGCACACCTGTAGTGTAGCTCACACCCTGTGCTCCGGTTTCTTTATAGGCAGCCTCGTGGCTACAGTTGTTGTATATATAGTAAGTGCGCTCTTTACCATCTTTTATACCACGTATGCGGCATCCAATAGAAGTTTCGCCTGTGTAGTTCTCACCTAATTCACCTGGATCTGGAAGCACAGCTTTTAAGAACTGAATTGGAACAATCTTCTGACCCTGATACTCCACTTCATCAATACGTGCCATTCCAATGTTCTGTATTACACGTAAATGTGTAAGGTATTCCTCGCCAAAAGTCATCCAAAAACGAGCTTGTTTAATGGTTGGGAAGTTTTTTACCAACGACTCTAACTCCTCGTGATATATCAAATACGATTCCTTTGGACCAATATTTGGATAGGTCAGCGTTTTGTGTATTTCGTGTGGCTCTGTCTCAATCCACTCTCCATCTTTGTAGTATTTACCTTTTTGCGATACCTCGCGAATATTTATCTCGGGGTTGAAGTTGGTAGCAAAAGCTTTACCATGGTCTCCCGCATTACAGTCTACAATATCAAGGTAATGTATCTCATCAAAATGATGCTTTGCAGCATGCGCTGTGAATATACTTGTTACACCGGGGTCGAAACCACAACCAAGAATAGCTGTCAGTCCGGCTTCTTTAAATCTGTCGTGATATGCCCATTGCCAGCTATACTCATATTTAGCCTCGTCAAGGGGCTCGTAGTTGGCAGTATCAAGGTAGTTTACACCCGCTTCAAGACATGCATCCATTATGGTGAGGTCTTGATAGGGGAGAGCCACATTTATCACTATTGCAGGTTTAAACTCATTCATTAGTTTCACCAATTCGGGCACATTGTCTGCATCCACTTTGGCTGTTTGTATGGTTACTCCCGTTCGTTTTTTTACATCCTCAGCTATAACGTCGCATTTGCTTTTTGTGCGACTGGCCAACATGATGTCTGTAAAAACATCTTTATTTTGTGCTACTTTGTTAGCTACCACTGTACCTACACCACCAGCACCAATTATTAATACTTTTCCCATGTCATCTATATATATTTATTGTTACTTACTTTCTACAAATATAATACCATTCTATCAATATTGTTCAATATGGGGCTAACTATTTTGTTTAAGGGGAGAGATGGTAGTTGACAATGGACAATTGACAGTTTGACACCGATGAAATAGTGGTTAAAATATAATGGTTGCCTTTATATTTAAAAAAACGTATGAAATCATGTCAAAGAACGTGGCCATTTTGAGTTAAAAGTTAAAAGTTAAAAGCTAAAAGTGGCCAACTTTTGCGTTTTAGCGTTTTTTGTGTAGCGTTTTTTTTGTTAGTGTAGTTTTAAAGGGCACATAACTTGTTGTTTTTTTATGGTTAATACGTTGTAAATTTTGATGTTTCTTTGCGTTAAGCACTAAATTTTATCTCTTCTTTTTCAAATGCATTGTGGTGATATTTAAGTTGTAAGGCTTTTATTTCAAATCCTTTGTGATGATATTTAAGTTTTATGTCTTGTTTTTCAAATCTTATGTTGCGAGATTTAAGTTTTACGTCTTGTTTTTCAATTTCTATGCGGTGGGATTTAAGTTTTACGTCTTGTTTTTTCAAACCCTACGCAGTGGATTCGGGTTTCACGCCATACATTTCAAATCCTACATCCTGGATTTTACTTTTACGGCCTACTTTTTCAATTCTTAGTGATGTGTTAGATTCTAATTTCATGTTTTTCAATTGTTTAGTGGTAAAGTTCAACTTCTGTATCTCTAATTCGGGTACAAAGGTAGCTATAAAAGCAAAACGAATTTTAAATTGAATAATTTGAATTTAAAAAGCTTCATTCTCAAACGTTTCATGGTGTGTTTATTAGTTTCTGGTTCTTAATTCTGGGCAAATATAGCTATAAAGGCAATACGCGTCACGAAATTGAATAATATTCGTTTGAAAATATTATTCAATGCACATTAATTCATGTGCAATCTTCTCTTTAGTTGCGTTTAAGTGGTTACTCAACAGGTGTTTACGTGTGTTCCTGAGAGTTTGAAAAAAAACGCCCAGCTCGCCCCTCATTCTGTTTTTATTGTTTAGGATAAAACATTTTGCTGCAATTAGTTCTCTTTTTTTTAAAAAAACAATAAGAGGGTTCTAACCAACACACACATGCGTTGAATGCGTAGCATTCTACGTAGATACGTAAGTATCTATAAACCCTTTTTCTTTTCTTTTCTTTCCTTTTCTTTTCTTTCCTTTCCTTTGTTGCCGTTTGTTGAAGATTCTTCAACACTTGTTGCTTTTTGTTGAACACTTGTTGCTTT
>CAZBVD010000277.1:0-2877 GCA_964495235.1 uncultured Dysgonomonadaceae bacterium
TGATATCCTTATCAATAATGCTGGCATTACAAACGATGGGTTGATGATGCGCATGACAGAGGAGCAGTGGGATTCAGTGATAAATGTAAATTTGAAGTCTGCTTTTAACTTCACTCATGCAATTACTCCTATTATGATGCGCCAAAAAAGTGGAAGCATCATTAACTTGACTTCTGTTGTAGGAGTTACTGGCAATGCTGGACAAGCAAACTACTCTGCATCGAAAGCAGGAGTAATTGGTCTTACAAAATCTATGGCCAAAGAGATCGGATCGCGTGGTATTCGTGTTAATGCAATTGCACCAGGTTTTATCGAAACCGATATGACAAATGCTTTGTCTGAAGAAGTGCGTAAAGAGTGGGCAAAACAAATACCATTGCGCCGAGGTGGTTCTGCTAGAGAAGTAGCAGACGTGGCTATGTTTTTAGCATCCGATATCTCAACTTATATTAGCGGGCAAGTAATAAGTGTTTGTGGAGGAATGAATACTTAAATAATTTATCATTCACTTTATGATGAATGATAACCATATTTATATTATACAAAATGATGGATCTAAAAGAGGCGCAATTTATTGTGCCTCTTTCTTTTGGGCTTAAGATGGTGTTATATAATGGGTAAAGTTTCTTAAGAAAGCTTTCCGCGAAGTGTTTCATAGTCTCGCCTATAAAATATTTAGATAACAAAAGCTAGAGAGCTTAAAAGGAATAACTTTAGTAGCATATTCAATGTGAATTGTTGCATAACCTGTATAATTCACGTTTTTAGTTTTACGTAGATGCGAGACCTCGAACTCCGCCGATATAGGTCACTATTTGAAGGAGTTTGGAACAAAGCAGATGCGTTAAGATAAAAGCGAATATAGCCTAAAAGTGGGTGCTCAGATTAAAGCAAAAACAATTATTACATTATTGATAATAAACTATATAACGTATACACATTTGAAGCGTGATGAATAATGCGGGATTATATGCCAAAGAGTTACAGCATAGTTATTTCTGCTAATAGTTTGTTCTGTCTTTTATTGTGTTTGCTAAGCAGCTATTTAAATTCTGAGATAAAGTGTTTTTTTGTAGTTGCATTTAGTTTATTCCTCTCCGTTTTTCTTTTTTTTGTCAAAGGTTGCTATATTTGTATAATACTGCATGACTGTTTGTCTCATTAGTAAATAAATTTAAGCATAATAGATAGATGGTTTTGTTATAAAGCCTATTGTTTGTGGCTGATAAATGTTTTATATTCTGACACTATTTAATAGGTGTAAATATCATAATAGCGAAAGCAAAAGTTTAATATCTATGACCGTACTATACGAAGACAACCACCTCATTATTATAAATAAAGCTTCATCTGAAATTGTGCAGGCTGATAAAACAGGTGATAAACCATTATCTGAAAAGGTGAAAGAATACTTGAAAGAGAAGTACAATAAACCTGGGAATGTGTTTTGTGGAGTGGTTCATCGTTTAGATCGTCCAACCAGTGGTGTTGTTGTTTTTGCTAAAACTAGCAAAGCTTTGTCAAGACTCAACAAAATGTTTAGAGACGATGAAGTGGATAAGGTCTATTGGGCTATAGTGCAAAATCGTTTAGTAAATGATACTGGCACTTTAACTCATTATCTAGTAAAAGATGAGAGAAAGAACAAATCATCGGCCTATACTACAGAAAGGAAAAACACTAAAAAGGCTGTACTTCACTACTCACTAATTGCACAGTCTGATAATTATTATCTCATAGAGGTGCAACTAGAAACTGGCCGTCACCATCAGATCCGTGTGCAGTTATCTAAAATTGGCTGTCCTATTAAGGGTGACTTGAAGTATGGGGCTAAAAGGTCTAATAGAGATGGGAGCATAAGCCTGCATGCCCGTGCTATTTCGTTTGTTCATCCTGTGTCAAAAAAGAAAATAGACATTACTGCTCCTGTTCCCAAAGATAATTTATGGGAGGCTTTTGAGAAGAAGGTGAAGTAGATTTTTATTTACAGAAAAAAGTGATTAACTGCACTTTTAATTTGAAGATATTTATGTTATTATTGTTTTTACTACTTTCTTTTCTTTTTTTGATATAAAAATCATACATTTGTAAGCATTATAAATATTTAAGACAAAACAAATATGAAACCAACTTTATTAGTATTAGCAGCCGGATTAGGTAGTCGTTATGGCGGGTTGAAACAATTGGACGGACTTGGGCCAAATGGGGAGACAATTATGGATTACTCAATTTACGATGCTGTGAAAGCAGGATTTGGAAAAGTAGTTTTTATTATTCGTAAATCGTTTGAAGAAGAGTTTATAGAAAAAGTGGCAAAAACCTATGAGCATTTAATTCCTATTCAAATTGTTTTTCAAGAATTGGAAAACCTGCCCGAGGGTTTTGAGTTAAACCCAAAGAGAGAAAAACCATGGGGTACTAATCATGCATTAATGATGGGAAGCAGCGTTATAAACGAGCCTTTTGCTGTAATTAATGCTGACGACTTTTATGGAAGAAAAAGCTTTGAGGTAATGTATGACTTCTTGTCTAAATTAGAAGATGATAGCAAAAATAGATATTGTATGGTAGGCTATAGAGTTGGTAATACTATGTCTGAAGGTGGTACTGTAGCACGTGGTGTTTGTGAAACTGATGAAAATGGTAACCTTACAAATATCGTAGAACGCACACAAATAAAAAGAATTGATGGTGTGGTGAAATTTCAGGATGAAAACGATGAGTGGGTTTCTCTTCCTGACAACAAGCCTGTATCAATGAATATGTTTGGATTTACACCCGACTATTTTGAATACTCTGAAGAGGCTTTTAAAGATTTCTTAAAAGAGAATGAAGAGAAATTGAAAGTTGAATATTTTATTCCAACTTTAGTAAACG
>CAZBVD010000278.1:0-2867 GCA_964495235.1 uncultured Dysgonomonadaceae bacterium
GCACCAAATATTTCTGATAATTATTTTAAAACTAAATTTGAAACGCCTTTCAAACCAAAAGCCCTTATCTCTAAAAGCGGATACAAATATATGTCGTTTTTAAGTAACAGCCAAATATATTTGCAGTTAAGATCATTTAAAAATGCATTTAACTTGCAATATGCTACTATTGAGGCAGATAAGTATCAAAACGTAGATATATAAGCGCTTTCATAAACTTCTGGCACAATTTCGAAGTTCATTTTTTCTTTATCTCTCTCAATTTCAATTGTTAATGAGCGAGGAGTATCCCAATCAACATATTGATTGAAATTAAACAAGTAAGTGAAAGCGGTTCTATAGCTCCTTTTGTTGAGTATTTTTGAAACTTGGTTATATTCTCCAACCTCCCAAAACATACAGTTTTTATAACCATTAGTATCTGTATAGCGTGTATTGGGATTACGCAAACTCATAGTTTCATTAATAAACTTTCTGTAAGAATTAGTAAGAGCTTTCAAATTACTATCTAATTTTACACCTTGTATACTTCTTATATTGTCTCCATTTTTAATACCTGCTTTATCGGCTGGAGAATTTGGGGATACATAGGCTACAGTAGAAATGTTATCTATATCATAGCTTATACCAGTATAATTATATTTTAGAAAGTTTACTTCATAAGTAGCCAAGTTCGTGCTCCCTGGATATGGGTATTTCAATAATATAAGCGGTAAATTAATTTCTAAGTAGCTTTCTAAACCATAGTTTGATTTAACTCGCTCCTTTACTTCGCACTCCCAAACCATAACCATTTTGTCAGGATCGATTTGTTTTCTATCATAGAAACGATAACCAAACTCCAGAAAGTAAGGTACATCGCTATCATTGACAACTTCGGTAGGTGAGTATAAAGGGAGCTTAACCATTCTATTGCCTTCAACATCAAAACGCCAGTTGGATGATGCACTTTCTTTTACAGACATAGAAGAGTTTGGTCTAAAAGCTGGGTTATTCTGATAGCTATAAAATGTTTGAATTATAAAATCAGGGTCATTAGTGTCTCTTTTAAGTCCGCGTTTCTTTAGTATTCGCTCGAAGATAGCAGATATACGTGCATCAATATCGGGTGTACCATCATCAGCGGGAGCAAAATCGAAGGTGCGATAGTCAGAAAACACAGCTTTAGGATGCGTTGTAACCTTCATTGGTATATGAAATCTTCTATTTTGAACATCCTCTAAGCTGTAAAAAGCAAATACCGAAGCTAAATTAGACTCTTCTATTCCGTTTCTGCTTTTACAGTCCTTGTCAACTCTAAGGGTTTTGAAATCTGTTTCTAAGTTCCTAATAGATATTTCTATATAACTCATATCATTATTCAACATCCACTCCTTTATAATATGGTGTGGCTTAAGATAAGTGCCTTTATTATTTACTTCCAGAATTATATCATTTAGTTTGAGACCGGCCTTTTCGGCTGGAGATCCAGGAGTAATGTTTATTATAACAGGTTCGCCACTACCCCAATTTGGGTTATTACTAATTTCGAAGGCAAAACCAGCACGGCAAACAACTGGAACTGACTGCGCATTTATTTGTAATAAAGTAAAAAACAAAACTATTGAAGAAATTATTCGCCTCATTATATTGAAAAATTAAACATGAAAGTAAAAATGATAACTATTAACAGATAAAACAAAGATATTGTTTTATCTCAATATATTTGATTACAAATATAATTAAAAGACAGCAGTAAAATAATAAGTACTGTTTTTATTTTATCTTTGTAATAAATACAAGCACAAATAAAAAGAATATTAGATATAGATAGTAAGAAATACCTCTCTTTGTTATAACTTGCACATGAAGTTAAAAAAACCATTTGAATTACTTGTAACTATAAATTCAAATGCTAAATAAAACATCTATAAATATGACTTTGAAAGAAACATTATGAGTGTTTTATTATAAATAGAGAGCTTATAGCTTTTCTTTTAAACCATATCTATGTCATAATTTAATCAGACCAAGAGACTTAAAAAAATCACATAGAATAAAATTCTATGATAATAACTTAAACACTATGCTAGAATTAATTAAAAACGACCCCTGGTTAGAACCTTATAAAGAAATTATTGAGGCGAGGTATAACAAAATTCAAATCAAAGAAAAAGAGATTACCAAAAACAACACAATTAGTTTGTCTGACTTTGCAAACGGTTATATATATTTTGGTTTAAATAAAACATCCAATGGATGGGTTATAAGAGAGTGGGCGCCAAATGCAATTGATGTGTTTCTAATAGGTTCATTTAACAATTGGAAGCAGGAAGATAAATACAAACTAAGTCCAATTTCCGGAGGTGTTTGGGAATTACACCTAAACTCGAACGATCTTCATCATTTAGACTACTATAAACTATATGTAAAATGGCCAGGAGGAGAGGGAGAACGCATACCTGCTTGGTGCAGATATGCTGTGCAGGACGAAAAGACACATTTGTTTAGTGGTCAAATATGGGAGCCTGAAAATAAATATGTGTTTAAAAACAAAGATTTCACCCCTTCTACCTCTCCCCTACTTATATATGAAAGTCATATAGGAATGGCCTCAGAAGAGGAAAGCGTGGGCACATACAAAGAATTTAGAGAGAATATTCTACCAAAAGTAAAAGAAAAAGGATACAATACAATTCAATTAATGGCTATACAAGAACATCCATATTATGGTTCATTTGGATATCATATATCTAGTTTTTTTGCTTCATCTTCTCGTTTTGGCACTCCCGATGAGCTTCGCCAACTAATTGATGAAGCACACGGGATGGGGATTGCAGTAATAATGGACATTGTACATTCGCATGCAGTGAAAAACGAAGCTGAAG
>CAZBVD010000279.1:0-2848 GCA_964495235.1 uncultured Dysgonomonadaceae bacterium
ATAAAACCATTTCACAATGGCAATCAATACTACATGTTCACCAAGAAGATATTTTCAGACATTCGTTTAGTGGGCGCTCCACCCAGCTCTATTGGCAAGTTTGGTGCTGATACTGACAATTGGACATGGCCTCGTCACTCGGGTGATTTTGCTGTGTTTCGCATCTATGCCGACAAAGATGGCAACCCTGCCGAATATGCCGAAGACAATGTGCCATTGCAACCCAAGCGTTGGCTTAAAATATCTACCAAAGGTATAGAAGAGAATGATTTTGCTATGTTGCTCGGTTTCCCAGGCAGCACCAATAAGTTTTACACTTCGTGGGAAGTGCAAGAGCGCCGCGATATTGACAATGCTGTGAGGATAAACATGCGCAATATTCGTCAGCAAACTATGTTGGAAGAAATGCTGGACAATCCTGAAGTAAATATTCAGTATGCATCTAAATACTCTGGATCTACCAATGCTTATAAAAATGCTATTGGTACAAGTTGGGCTATAGGGCTGCGCGATTTTGAAGCTAATAAAAAAGAGCAACAAGATAAATTGATTACTTGGGCAGAACAAAATAACAAGCCTGAATATATGGAGGCGTTGACTAACATTGAGAATATTGTGCAAGAGCGTGCCGATTTGCGTTACAGACTTTGGATGTTGAATGAAGGGCTAAGGGGCGGAATAGAGTTTTCTAAAGTTCCTCTCTCCTCTGTCGATTTTTTAATAGAAGCACTCAAAAATAAAGACGATGCAGCAAAGGATGAGGCTATGCTACAGCTTATGGCCGACTACCGTAAATTTGCCGATAAAGACTATAGTCCTGAAGTGGACAGAAAAATTGCCAAAGAAATATTGGCTGAGTACACAGACCTTATACCATACGAAAACTTGCCATTGGCACTACGTGCCATCAACGATAAGTTTGAAGGCGATGTAGATGCCTATGTAGACAACTTATTTGAGAACTCCATTTTTGGTAGCGAAGACAATATGCAGGCATTTGTATCTGGCAATCATAATATGGCTCAATTAGAAAACGACCCCATGATTAATTTTGCTAAATCTGTAAAAACAGAATCAGATCAATTGAGAGAAGATATAAGTGTGTATGACAATCCGTTTAACAAAGCACGCAGAACTTACCTAAAAGGTATGTTGGAGATGGATGGGCCTTATACTCACTTCCCCGATGCTAACTTAACACTGCGCTTGAGTTACGGACAAGTGAAAGGATACGAGGCAAGAGACTGTGTTAACTATGGTCACCAAACCACGCTTGAAGGTGTTATGGAAAAAGAAGACCCTAATAACTGGGAGTTTGTTGTGCACGAAAACCTGAAAGAACTTTACAAAACCAAAGACTTTGGGCCTTATAAAATGGCCAATGGCCAAATGCCTGTTTGTTTTGCTGCTACAACGCACACAACTGGTGGAAACTCTGGTAGCCCTGTTATGAACGGAAAGGGCGAGTTGATTGGTATTAACTTCGACCGTAACTGGGAAGGCGTTGGTGGCGATATTCAGTTCCTACCCGATTATCAACGTAGCATTATTGTGGACATTCGCTATGTATTGTTTGTAATTGATAAATTTGCGGGTGCTACTCACCTGATTGAGGAGATGGATATAAATTAGATTAATTTATGCGATTGGTGTAAGGTTTTGTATGTTATTGTAGAGACGCGATTAATCGCGTCTCTACGGTTGAAAGATCCATATTTATAGTAGCCTACGGTGATTTTGAATAGGAGTATTACCATGAGAAGTTCATTGTCTAATCGAATACAAATAACTAAAACCCTCTTTCAAAAAACACTGGTATTTACAAACAAAAGCAACTTATTCGGGTTGCTTTTGTTTATTTAAAGGTGCAGGACTTGCTTACACCAAGAAATTAAAATAAATTGCACTTCGAATATAGTATACACAAACAAAAGACGCTTTTAATTATAGCATATTGCATTCTAAAAACATCATAAACATATGAAAAAGAAATTTCTAGGACTATTCCTTATTTTTGGTATTGGCATCACAGCGTTTGCACAAGAGTATGTATCGCCAACATACAAACAGTGGGTTACTAAATCAGCCGATTATATGGAGCAAAACCAACTCGATAGTGCAGAGTATGCACTGAATCAGGCTATAAAGTCTGACCCTAAAAACAAGAACAACTCATGGCTGATGACCAGCCTGGGAACAATTCAACAGCATTTAGGTAAACTCGATGCTGCTTACATTTCATTTACAGTGGCTTTAAATGATCATCCAGAGTCGGCTTTTATTTTACACCAACGTGCCGGAGTGTTGATGAAGATGGAGAAATGGGGTGATGCTAGAGCAGATTATAATACAATCCTTAAAATAGACTCATTGGATGTTGAGGCGCTTTACAATAGGGGCGTACTTAAACTTGAAATGAAAGATAAGGCAGGAGCACAAAAAGATTTTGATGTAGCTGCTAAACATGGTGAGTTTTCTCCTTATGGATTGCTCGGAAAAGCTTTGATGTACAGATTAGATGAGGATTGGAAAAATGCTGAAAAGCTTTACTCTTCTATATTGAATGAATATCCAGAAATGACTGATATCTATCTAAAACGTGCAGAGTGTTATTTACACCTCGATCAATTGTCGAAGCTCTCGGCCGATTTACAAGCAGTAGCATCTGTAGAGTTTGCCAATCCCACCTATTATTTTTTACGTGGGCAGTTGCGTCTGAAGCAGTTTGACAAAGTAGCTGCACAAAAAGATTTTAAGAAAGCACAAGAGTTAGGCATGGAGTCAGACTTGTTGCATCCTTGGATTGAGAAGACAAATTAATAGAATATTTTTTCAACTTAATAGCTCT
>CAZBVD010000280.1:0-2844 GCA_964495235.1 uncultured Dysgonomonadaceae bacterium
AAAAGGCTATTGTTCAAAATACCTATCAAATGTATCGTCACGATAGATTAGATATCATCAAAAAACATCATGCTATTTCAAAAGAAGAAGGCTTTTATCTGGGTTTGAAAATAGTCCGTGGTGCGTATATGGAAGTAGAACGTGAGCGTGCAAAAGAAATGGGATACCCATCACCAATTCAATTAGACAAAGAAGCAACAGATAGAGATTTTGATGATGCAATTCGTTATTTTATTGACAATGTAGATACTATTTCTTTTATGGTTGCTACGCACAATGAGAAGAGCTCTCAATTACTGGCAACTTTAATTGAAAAGAAAGGTTTGCAACGCAACAATCCTCATATTTACTTTTCGCAACTATATGGTATGAGCGACCATTTAACGTATAATTTAGCCGGAAACGGATACAATGTGGCTAAATATGTGCCTTACGGCAAAGTTAAAACAATGATTCCATATTTAATTCGTCGTGCTGAAGAAAACAGCTCAGTTAGAGGACAGTCTAGTAGAGAGCTATCATTAATAAAACAAGAGTTGAAAAGAAGGAAAGTCAGCAAGTAAGACTACTTTACTTTAAAACACAAAAGTCCGAAAGAGTAATCTTCCGGACTTTTTTCATTATTGCCTTATTGCTACTTCACTTCCCAAACATTATTAGAACTCATTAAAAACTCTTCAAAAGAACGTTTAGGCGTTTTTGCTAGAACTTCTTTTATTTGTTTTTCTTGCTCTGCTTCATAAGTAGGACCTTCTACATCGCGGATAACTCCTAATGCTACAGGAAGGGCATGGTTCTCGTCAGCTCCCATCAGTGCTAGCTTTTCGTGTAATGTATCATTCTCTATAGTTGTATCGTGAACAAGTACATCGTTGAGTGTGTAGCCATCTTCGCCAATAGTTACAGCTTTAAGGTTCCACCCATCTAATACAATACCTTTGTCCTCATTGTCTCCAAAAATCATCTTTTGGCCATGCTCTAGCAATATTGTGTTTTCTTTTCTCCATGATTTGTTAGAGAATTTGCTGTGAATGCCATCATTAAAGATAACACAGTTTTGTAATACTTCAACTACAGCCGCTCCTTTGTGCTTAGCTGCTGCTACCAATGTGTTTGTAAGATTTTTTAAGTCTATATCAATGGCTCTTCCAAAGAATTTTCCACGTGCACCAAAGCAAAGCTCAGCTGGCCTGAAGGGGTCTTCAACTGTTCCATAAGGAGCAGACTTTGTTACAAACCCTCTATCTGAAGTGGGAGAGAATTGACCTTTGGTCAAACCATATATTTTGTTGTTAAACAGTATTATTGTTAAGTCAACATTTCTTCGGATGGTGTGAATGAAATGATTACCACCAATAGCAAGCGAATCGCCATCACCTGTTGACACCCATATGTTGAGTTTCGGATTTGCCACTTTCATTCCAGTAGCAATGGGCAGTGCGCGTCCATGAATACTGTGTATTCCGTATGTCTCCATATAATAGGTGAGCCTAGAAGAACACCCAATGCCCGACACCATAACAGTGTCGTCAGGTTTCAAGTTCAACTCTGCCATTGCTCTATGTATGCAGTTTAATACTGCATGATCGCCACATCCCGGACACCATTTAACACTGTTTTCGCTTTTGTAATCTTTAGGGATATATGTCAAGTTTTCTGCTTTTATATCTATTGTTTTTTTCATGTTTATGCCTCCTCTTCAATAATGGTTATAAATTCTTTAATCAAGCGAGACACCAAGAAGGGTTGGCCTGTTATGCGATTGAACTTGTGAATATTGAGTCCTTTAATTTTGCTGTTTAAATAATTTGCAAACTGTCCTAAGTTTTGTTCCGCAACAATAATGCGTGAATATTTTCTCAACATTTCCTCAGTGTTTTTGGGTAGAGGAGCTATAAATTTAAATTGTGTGAATGCAACTTTGTGTCCTTGCTCTTTTATTCCTCTGTAGGTTTCTAGTAGGTGTCCGAATGTGCCTCCCCATCCTACAATAAGAGTTTTAGCATCTTCGTCGCCAATTACTTCAAGATCTGGAATATAGTTGGCAATCAAATCAATCTTTGCTTGGCGGGTCTCAACCATCAGTTGATGATTCTCCCCATCTGATGAAATACCACCTGTTACAGCATCCTTCTCCAATCCTCCCAAACGGTGAGCATAGCCTGCCATTCCAGGAAAAGCCCAGTATCTTGCTTTTGTTTCTTCGTTTCGAATATAGGGAGTCCACTTTTTGGTGCCTGTGTAATTTTCTACATAGTTTGGTTTAATATCGGGATACTCGCTCATCTTTGGTATTTTCCAAGCGGATGATCCGTTGGCTATATACCCATCAGTTAGTAAAACTACTGGAGTTATATGCTCTAATGCCAACTTGGCAGCCCAGAAAGCACTATCGAAACAATCTGTAGGAGAGAGTGCTGCAATCACTACAACAGGACTTTCGCCATTGCGACCATATAATGCTTGATTTAAATCAGATTGTTCGCTTTTTGTAGGCAGTCCAGTTGAGGGTCCTCCACGTTGAACATCTATAACTACAAGAGGAAGTTCTGTCATAACTGCTAGTCCAAGTGCTTCGCCCTTAAGTGCTAGTCCTGGCCCTGATGTTGTGGTAACACCTAGTTGACCCGAAAAGCTTGCACCAAGTGCTGCACATATTCCAGCAATCTCATCCTCCATTTGAAGAGCTTTTATTCCGAAATCTTTTCGTTTTGCTAGTTCATGTAAAATATCAGTAGCTGGTGTAATAGGATAACTCCCAAGAAGTAAGTCTATATTTGCTTTTTCTGCACCAGCAATTAATCCGTATGCAGTAGCTAAATTACCATTTATATCTGTATAGAA
>CAZBVD010000281.1:0-2829 GCA_964495235.1 uncultured Dysgonomonadaceae bacterium
ATTCCATTGCCTGCTATGACTGCTGCATTGGGTTATTTTGATGGTTTCAGGAGTGAACGTTTGCCTGCAAATTTATTGCAAGCACAACGCGATTACTTTGGTGCACATACATATGAGAGAGTAGACAAACCTCGTGGAGAGTTTTTCCATACTAATTGGACTGGCCGAGGAGGTGATACAGCTTCTACAACTTACGAAGTGTAAAGCATATAAAATAGCAGCATTCTTGCTGAAACAATAATAAAAAGGCATGCAAGATTAATATCCTTGTGTGCCTTTTTTATATTATACTTTAATCATAATACAATTAATCATGATATATTATCAAAACGGTTCAACTGAAAATAACTTATCGCACAGCGATTTGCAACAGGGGCTTACTGAAGCTTTTCAAAAAATGGGTGCTAAACAAAAAGTGTTGATAGTGCCACCTGATTACACTCGTTTCCAGAGTCGTGCTGGCGAGCTAACAGAAATGTCATGGAAATACTACGGTGATACAATTACCGATATTCTTCCTGCATTGGGTACGCACACACCCATGACTGATGAACAATTATCTCATATGTTTGGCAATACTCCGCGCAATCTATTCAGAGAGCATGATTGGAGAAACGATGTTGTAACATTAGGAGAAGTTCCGCCAGAGTATGTGAAAGAGGTGTCAGAGGGTGCTGTTGACTTCCCATGGCCCGCACAAGTAAACAAACTATTGCTTGAAGGCAACTTTGATCTGATACTTTCTATTGGTCAGGTTGTTCCTCACGAAGTGGTGGGAATGGCTAATCATAACAAAAACATACTTGTAGGAACTGGTGGTGTAGAAGGTATTAATAAAAGTCACTTTGTGGGTGCCGCCTATGGAATGGAAAAGATGATGGGACATGCTGACACACCTGTTAGGAGGATATTCAATTATGCATCGGAAAAGTATCTTAAAGATTATCCAATTGTTTATGTGCTCACTGTAGTAGGTGTAAACAAAGAGGGTAAACTACAGACTTATGGTCTTTTTGTAGGCGATAGCTTAGATGTGTTTGACATGGCTGCTAAGCTGTCACTTCAAGTAAACTTTCAAATGGTAGATAAACCTCTTGATAAAGTCGTGGTGTGGTTAGATCCTTCAGAGTTTAAAAGTACATGGTTGGGCAATAAATCTATTTATAGAACTCGAATGGCTATTGCTGATGGTGGCGAATTGATTGTGCTAGCTCCTGCACTCAAAGAGTTTGGTGAAGATAAAGAAATAGATAGATTAATTCGGAAATATGGATATTTTGGTACACCTAAATCATTGAAAGCAGTTGACGAAAATGTAGAGCTTCAAAATAACTTGGGGGCTGCTGCGCATCTCATTCATGGTTCTTCAGAAGATAGATTTAGCATAACTTATTGTCCAGGTAAGAACCCCGTGAATCTAACAAAGGAAGAGATTGAAAGTGTAGGTTTTAAGTGGGGCGATATAGATGAAATGATGCAACGCTATCCTATTAAAGATTTAAAAGAGGGATTCAATACCATGGAGGATGGTGAAGAGATATATTATATTTCGAACCCTGCTTTGGGACTTTGGGCTTATAAAGAACGATTCGAATTATTGAAATAAATCCTTGTATGTAAAAATAAAAAAATCCATTGGGGCCCAACTCCCCAATGGATTTAACGTATATCTCTAAATAAGATTTAGAAGTTTACGTTCTAACGAACTTGAGTAAATCAGTTCTCTGGAAATACTATCATTGATGGAAACCAAATGCCCTCGTAAAATTGATTCTTTTTGAGTGAACCTGTAGTTCCATCATAAAAATATAAATTGTTTTTAGCTGAATCTGCACCATAACCTACAATTGTGGTAACCAACACTTGATTATTCTTTGGGTCAACACTTATTCCTGTGCCATAAATCATGCGCCCTGATGGCACTGTAAATAGTGGTGAGTTCAATGTAGAGATATCTCCTATTACATATTTAAATATGTGCATGCCACTAACAAAGAAAAGTGCATTTTCTTGTTTTGATGCTGTGAGTGACCCTTGTGTCCAAGCCCAAGCGTTGTAGCTTGCTTTAATGCCATTAGGCATAGCAATTTTCTCCATTTCAAGTGTGTATGGGTTTATTTTAAGCAACAAGTTGTCGTGTGTGCTCCAAATCATTCCATCTTTACTAACCGTAAGTCCACTTTTACCATTATCGAAGGTTTTTTCAACTTCCCACGTAGTTGTGTTTATTACATAGATTTTATTATTGCCTACTGCATAAACATGTCCACGGTATTGTAATAATTCTCCTACTTTACCTGTAATACCCTCAATCTTATCGCCCAATGATAGCGGGTTGAGGTTTAATTTGAAAAGACCTTTAGATGTAGAAACTAAACCCAACTCTTCATTAATTCCACAAAAAGCATGACCATCGGCAGCAACTTTATTGAAGTTTTCAATACGTCCAGTCTCTATCAGAGTGTTAGGATTGGCTGTTACCAAATCACCTTGTTTCGAAACAAGGTACATTTGCTCATTATAGATTGCAGCAAACTGTGTGGTAGCTCCTAAATCTTTGCCTGGATTTATTTTCACAAAAAGATTTGTATTTACTTTATTTGCAGCCGAGTTGTAGAAGTTGATTACACCTCCATTTTTGCCAAACTGTCCTTCATTTATAATGAAAAAGCCTTTTGAGAAGTCGTTGGTTAATGTTTCTTCTTTAATGGGTACTTCTATTTGTGTATCATCGCTAAAGGTGAATATAGCTACACCATCTTGAATAACAATACTAACTATTGTTGGTGCATTTGTTCCATCTTCAGGTTGTGCTTTCACTCCTGTCGA
>CAZBVD010000282.1:0-2828 GCA_964495235.1 uncultured Dysgonomonadaceae bacterium
AAGATGCGTTGCTTATAGAAGATATTGCCATACATATTTCGGCAATCAAAAGAGATGTAAATGCTATGGTTGAGGCACGAAGAGCAGCTAATAAAATTGAAGATGCACGCGAAAAAGCAATTGCATATCACGATACTGTTGTGCCTTACTTTAGTGATATTCGCTATCATGTTGATAAATTGGAGCTTGTTGTTGACAACGAGATATGGCCGTTGCCAAAATATAGAGAGTTGCTATTTATCAATTAATGTTTGCATCAATGATCTCTTACGCTTTACCTCTTTCCAAATAATAAGAAGAGCGCCAATATATTCATTATCTCAAGACGGCCAAGCAGCATTTCGAAAGAGAGAACATACTTTGCTGCAGAGGGGAGTACTGCAAAGCTATCGAGCGACCCAACACTTCCAAATCCTGGACCAACATTGGCAATACATGCAATTGATGACGAGAAGGCTGTGAGACCATCAATATCCATAAAGGTGAGTATAAGGGTTACAATAAAAAAGGTGAGGATGTAGATGGCCATAAAGGTGAGTGCTTGTAGCTCTATTCCTTTGTCTACAACCTCGTGGTCTATTTTAGATGCAAATACTCCTTGTGGGTGTTTAATTAAACGCAACTGTTTTTTTAATACCTGAAAGAATAGATAAATTCTATCGAATTTGAATCCCCCAGCTGTAGAGCCCACCATTGATCCTTGAGCGGTAAAATATACGAGGATGATTACTGTGAATATTGGCCACACGCTTGTGTCTACAGTAGCAAATCCTGTTGTGGAAACCAACGATATTACTTGAAAAAGACTGTGACGAAGCGAGTCGACGGCATTGTATAGATTCTCGTCATAGAGTTTGTAAGCAACTGCCAAAACACCGATAATAATGAGTAGGAAATAGCTTCTGACAGATTTTGAGTGAAATAGGTTGGGTTTTTTGCCAATAATAGTTATATAAAGCATGCCGAAGTGTAAACTGCTAAAGACCATGAATACAACAAGGGTTAGCTCCATCCAGAAATTGTTGTAAAATGCCATACTTGTGTTTTTAGTGGAAAAACCACCCGTGGCAATTGTGGACATGGAGTGACAAATGGCATCGAAAAATGTCATGCCTAACAACCAAAGAATTATAGTTTGAAGCAGGGTGAGGCTTATATAAACAATACCAATGATGCGCGCTATCTGTTGTGCTTTGGTTTTGAAATTCATGCGCGACAAATTAGACACTTCTGTTTTGTAAATGCTTGATCGCAAACCTCTTGCTTGGGGTAGTATGAGCAAAACAAAAAGAATTACCCCCATACCGCCTATCCAGTGGGTGGCCGAGCGCCAAAAGAGAATGCCTTTTGGCAGCGATTCTATTTCGGTGAGTATGGTTGCCCCTGTAGTGGTGTAGCCCGACACGCTTTCGAAAAATGCATTTACAAACGTAAATTCTCCACCCCACATAACATACGGAATCATGCCCACTATGCAGGTTATAAACCATCCTATAACACTTATAGCCAGTCCTTCGTTTGACCGAAGGTCTTCAATCTTCTCTATAAAGATGAGTGGAAATAGACCCAGAATAGTACATACTAATGCACTATAAAGCAGTGGTACTAATGATGTTTCGTTTAAAAAAAAGGATATGGTGGCCGACACATAAAGAAACAGTGCATTGAAAAGGAGTATGTAGCCCACATATTTTATAATTGCTTCTTTTCTCACTTACTTTGATTTATTAAATGATAGTATTCGTCTGATTAAATTGTTGATTTCTAATTGAAGGGTTTTCAATTCATCTTCCGATTTTATTTCTACATTTAGATTGGGTAAAGGTGGTTTGTAATCTTGTGTTGCTTTTATAAGTTTGTTTAATGGGTTTACAAACTGGTGCGAAATAAAGAAATTGAGTAGTAGCGCAAAGATAATAGCTGAAACTATGGATACAATACCAGGCATCATAGTTTGATAGAGTTTATTGTGCATCTCATTTGCTTTTGAGTACATGCTTATCTGGTTTAGCTCCATCAAGTGCGTTACTGCTTTTTTTGTTTCTGTGAATTGGGTGTGTAGTTTTTTGTAAACTAACTGATTGCTATTTGTATTGTTATAGACTGCAGAGTCAAGCAGAGCAAAGTAGATTTCATATTCTTGTTCAATCTCCTCAATCATGGCTTCTTCGCCTGGCTCGGTTGCATTGTTTTTAATCTCTCTCATAGAGTGTTCAACGGTTGAGTGAGCCGAGTTTATTGCAGTTATTCCTTTGTCTGTTTCGCCAAGGTAGAGCATGAGTATTCCGCTGTCTTCTCGTTCCAGTGCATCAATTAACTTTAGGGCATGTTCAATAGATTGGTAGTTGTTGTCAATAACATCGCTAAAAGAGTTGTTCATTTTACGCAATTCCCATATCGACATTAGGCCTGCAATGAGTAACATAAGCACCAAAAGCATGAAGCTTGAGAATATTTTAACCTTCAGTTTCTTTATCATCCTATCAAGTTGTGTTTATTGAACGTGAAAGTAATCATATTTTATGAGTCAACAGTAAAATTAGCTGTTTTATTAATTCTTGTTTTAAAATATTTAATGTAATTGCGAATGTGAAGTAATATGAATAATAAAACCCAAGAGTATACGCAGGCTTATCTATTGTTGGTGGAAGAGCTAAATGAATAAAAAAAAGGATGCTCATAAATTGGAGCATCCTTTTAGTGTTTAATCTAATTTTATTATCAGTTACACAGTTAAATTAATGGTCATGATCAGCGGCCAATGCCTCTGTTCTGGTTTGGTGTACTGTATGTTTGTCGTGTTCTATTGGAGAATAAATTGAATATAG
>CAZBVD010000283.1:0-2812 GCA_964495235.1 uncultured Dysgonomonadaceae bacterium
ACGATAAAATTATCGGTCGTGGTTCTGCCGATGACAAAGGCCCAGCATTAGCTGCATACTACGGCATGCTTTTACTTAAAGAAGCTGGTTTTGAACCTAAGAAAAAGATCGACTTTATCGTTGGTACCAACGAAGAAACTAACTGGGTGGGTATTGATTATTACTTAAAGCATGAACCTACTCCAGATCAAGTTTTCTCACCTGACGCTGAATATCCAATTATCAATGGTGAACAAGGCATTTATACTTTGGTACTTAAGTTTAAAGACGATAAGCAAAAAGGTTCAGTAGTGCTTAAGGAATTTAAAGCAGGAATTGCAGAAAACGTTACTCCACAAAAGGCCTATGCCACTATTCAAGCAAATAACCTTGATGAAATTAAAGCTAAGTTTGAACAATTCTTAACCGACAACAAGTTAGAAGGTCAATTTGATATTGATGGTAATATTGCTAAGATCGAACTAACCGGCCAAGGTGCTCACGCCTCTGCTCCTCAAGTTGGTCGCAATGCTGCTACTTTCCTAGCTCTTTTCTTAGATCAATTTGATTTTGCTGGTCGCGATAAAAATTACCTGCATTTCTTGGCAGATGTTGAACATGAAGATTTCCAAGGTAAAAAGCTTGGTGTCTTCCACCACGACGATTTGATGGGCGACTTGTCATCTGCTCCTTCCGTTTTTGAATATAGCGAAGATGGGGATGCACTTCTTAAGGATAATATCCGTTACCCACAAGGTACTGATCCAGATACAATGGTCAAGCAAGTTGCTGAAAAATTTGGTGACATTTTAACTCCAAGCTATGCTTCATTTGAAGAGCCTCACTACGTACCTGGTGATGATCCCTTGGTTAAAACTCTTCTTGCGGTTTATGAACGCCAAACTGGCAAGAAAGGTCACGAAGTTGTTATCGGTGGTGGTACTTACGGCCGACTCTTCAAGCATGGTGTCGCATTTGGTGCTCAACCTGAAGATGCACCAATGGTAATGCATCAAGCTAACGAATACATGAAAGTTGACGACTTAATTGATTCAATTGCTATCTATGCAGAAGCAATTTACGAGTTAACTAAAGAAGCCTAAAGATAAAAAATAAAGAGTAAACGAAATTCTGAAACTTCGTTTACTCTTTTCTTTTATACTAATCTTTGATTTTCAGGAATTATCATCTTATCATCTTTGCCTCGATCACATTCAGTTTGCAAAGTTACATGACTAATACCTAATTCTTGATTTAATTTTTGATCGATTTCATCGTATAAGTTTTCTAAGTCTTCAATTTGAACATCTTTGGAAACATTGATATGAGCATCAAGCATAACCATATCGTCACTGTATTGCCAAATGTGAACGTGATGAATACTCTTTACTTCAGGAAAAGATAATACAACCTTTTTTACTTCAGCCAAATCAACATCTGAGTTACCTTCCATCAAAATATCTGTAGCCTTTTTAGTAACTTTAATTGCTTCCCCGAATAGAAGAACGGAAGCTAACATAGTTAGAATTGGGTCAATAATAGTAATATTCCAAATTGAAATTACAATTGAACCAACTACAACAGCAATACTAGAAAGAGTATCTGAAGCCATATTTAAAAACATTGCTTTAGCATTTAAATTATTTTTAGCATTGCCTAGCATTGCTAACATAGAAATTACATTACTCATTAATCCGATCAATGAAACAATGAACATTACTTTACCTTGGATTGGTTGCGGATTAGAGAAACGTTGAATTGCTTCAACAAATAGATACAAACTTATTGCGATTAAAATTACTCCATTAATAAAGGCGGCGATAATCTCTGCACGCTTATAGCCAAAAGTTTTATGATTATTTTTCTGTCTGCGAGCAATCAAGTTAGCGACAAATGCTAAAACAATTGAACCTACATCACTTAAGTTATGTACCGCATCAGAAATTAATGCAAGTGAGCCTGAGACAAAGCCCCCAATAAATTCAGCGACTGTAATAACAACGTTGAAGATTGTTACTACTAGATATCTTAGTGAGCTATTCTTCATAGTTTCCTCCAGTATATTCCAAATTTGATATATTCTTTCTGATTAATAATATATATCGAATTTGGTATATTGTCAATACAGTTGTAAAATAAGTAAAAAATGATCTAAGAGGTTATTATGACTGACAAACAATTAAATTATGACTTATTAGACGAAGCTGCTAAAATTTTTAAAGTTCTTAGCAATCGCCATCGTTTAAACATCCTTTATTATCTTCGTAATACTAAAAAGGAAGTTTCAGTTTCTGAAATAGTTAAAAATATTAATGATTCTCAACCTGTTGTTTCTAAGCAATTACGCATTCTAACTCGTTATCACTTAGTAAGTAGCAGAAAAGAAAAAAACTTTATCTACTATTCTCTAACAGATCCTGATCTAATCAGTTTAATCGATTCAATGGTTGAACACGTAGATCACACTGTTAAAGAAGTAGGCAAAGTTCCTGACACTTTACATGATTAATTAAAAAGTAAACCTAAATAATACCCTGCAAATACTAAAATTAAACCACCAAGATAAGAAGCTATCGCGTAGAAAATAAGTCCGCGATAGTTTTTACTTTTATATAGTTCAACTAGTTCTGTATTCATAGTTGAAAAAGTTGTATAACCACCTAATACACCTGTTCCTATTATGGCATAGATAAAAACATTAGCCTTTACTCCAAAAACAAAGCCCAGGATAAATGCACCAGTTAAATTGATGAATAAAGTTGGAATAGGTAAATTAGTAAACTTTTTGCCGATCCATTCCCAGTGCTTTTTACCATAATTAGTGATTGCATAC
>CAZBVD010000284.1:0-2806 GCA_964495235.1 uncultured Dysgonomonadaceae bacterium
TGGGGCAGTCTCGAACCACTTGCGTGGATAGCTCTCTACAATTCTTTGTTTTATCTCTTCGCCACTGCATATAAAGAAACGCCATGGCTGATAGTTCACAGCCGAAGGTGCTAAGCGTGTAGCATTGAGTAGCTCTACGATTGTCTCTTTATCTATCTGTTTATTTGAAAATGAGCGCACTGATTTTCGATCTAAAAATAGCTTGTCTATATTCATTATAATGGAGGTATTTAAATTTCTTTTTCTATATTATATTTGTTTCTGTCAGACGAGTTACGCGATATAATTTCTCCTAAGAATCCTGCTAAAAACAGTTGTGTACCTAATATCATTGCAGTGATAGAGAGAAAGAAGTAGGGCGAATCTGTAACTAATCTATAGCCTAGACCATGCTGCATGGCATATATTTTTGACGCACCTACAAATATGATGGCTATAAAGCCAAAGAAAAACATTAGGCTACCTAAGAACCCAAAGAAGTGCATTGGCTTTCTACCGAAAACTGATAAAAACCAAAGTGTAAGCAAGTCAAGGTAGCCATTGAAAAATCTGTTTATTCCAAACTTAGTTTTACCATATTTGCGAGGGCTATGTGTTACTATTTTTTCACCAATCTTTGTGAAGCCTGCATTTTTTGCTAATGCAGGAATGTAGCGATGCATGTCGTTGTAGATTTCGATACTCTTCACTACCTCTTTTTTATATGCTTTTAGTCCACAATTCATATCGTGCAACTTTATGCCTGTAACTTTCCTAGCAGTTGCATTGTATAATTTAGAAGGTATGTTCTTGGTGAGCTTGCTATCATATCGTTTCTTTTTCCATCCCGAAACTAAATCATAATTCTCTTCGCGAATCATTCTGTATAGTTCAGGAATTTCGTCGGGACTATCTTGCAAGTCGGCATCCATAGTAATAACTACGTCACCTTTTGTTTTTTGGAAAGCACATTGCAGAGCTGGCGATTTTCCATAGTTTCTTTGAAACTTAATGGCCCTAACGTTGTTCGATTTTTCTTTTAAGTTGGTGATAATTTCCCACGAGTTGTCAGTGCTTCCGTCATCGATATACATTATTTCGTATGAAAAATTATTATTTTCCATCACACTTTCAATCCAACTATTTAGTTCAGGAAGCGACTCTTCTTCGTTGTATAAAGGGATTACTACAGAAATATCCATGCTAGCTATAATTAATTGAAAAACTACTTGTTTAAATTTTTAATGTCAATGTTTATTCTTGCTGCAATTGGCGAAAGCATTAAAGAGATAATGAAGCCAATAGACACATTGCTCATTATCTGTCTAATAACATAGGTGAAGGATGATAAGGAACTTTGTCTTTTTAGCTCCTCCATCATTGTATCGTTAAAGTTTAATGATTGAGCAAACTCTATTGTTTGTTGGGTAACCCTTGATATATAAGATGTATCAATCCATGTTATGTGCAATAAGATAATGACAGATTCAATGATAGATGCAAAGAGAAATAATGTAACACCTAATCTTACTCCTTCCCAATATTTTAGTTTATTCTCAGATTTAGTATTTTTGAATTTAATTAAATAAGAAAGAAGCAGAAGTGGAGTGAAAAAGCTTAGAAATGAATTTACATATCCTAGAGATGGATATTGTGTGGTTCCTATTACAAATAGGTATTTGAAAATCCAAAATCCACCTAATCCAAAACCAGCTTGCATAGCAAAACTGATTATACTGTTTTTGTTTTTTTGCATTTGTATATTTTATGTAGCCTTTTGTTTTAAAGACTCAAGAGTAATTTGTTTGTCTGTTTATAACTATACAAAAGTAATTATTTTTTCACTTAGAAAAAAGGTTTAAGAACTTCCATTGTTAAAATACAATTAATAGGGAGATAAAGAAGACATTATAGAGGCTCTTCTTCCTTATTGTGTAAGCTACACTGTGAAAATCGTTTTTGGAGACGTTCAAAACTTTATTGAAAAAAAGAAACCTATTTCGAGATTTACACGAAATAGGTTCAATATATTTTAGTTTAACTATGATTTAATAATGTGTGAAAAGAAGCTAGCACTGATTGAAAATTGAGTAGAGCACTCTTAAGGTTTGATTAACTGTGAGTCCTTCTCTGCGAGATTTCTTATGTATTGGATATACAAAAGCTTCAACAGTTTCATCGTCTATCATTTTTAGATAGCCACCTATACCCCAAGTTAGCATGCGTGAATCTGTTCTAAATTTAAGAATTTTGTTTTTTCTGTCGGAATAGGAAATGATATATTGACGGTCAATTTTTTGCATCACTTCATCAAACGGACAACTAGTTCTTGCTTTGAAGGGAATCTTCATAGTTTTAACTCCAGAGAATTTAGGAGCAGAGTCATCTTCAGACTCCATGTATTCTAGACGCTTGTAGAAAAAAGAGGTGATAACTGCTGGAGGTATTACTCCATTTATGATAAATGCTACTAAGAGTTGCCAAAAATTAAAGCTGACGCCCCAAAAAACAGACATAACAAAAATTATACCGAGTAGGAAAATTAAAAAAACAGAAGCCCAGTATATTAATAATTTAGTTGTAAATTTCATGATTGTATATTTATTTAGAGGGTTTATTTCTATTTTGGTTGAGGAATTTGTATCTCTTGTGTTATTTTTATGTTTTCAAAACCCATATCTTTCATTATTGAAGTTAGCACTACATTAGCTTGTTTAGCAGCATCTTTCAAGATTCCTTGAGATATGGCGTCGTTTATCATAGTATCCTTTTCCTTCATGATAGCTTTGTTATAATCGGCAATGGTTAGTGGATTGAAAGCATTCAT
>CAZBVD010000285.1:0-2799 GCA_964495235.1 uncultured Dysgonomonadaceae bacterium
AAACTTCCACCCAATCGTTGTCTATCAGGTCCATCTTCTTGGCATCATCTTCGCTCAGCCAAGCTACGGGACCTCCACGACCCAAAGTGAGCATCAGTAAATTGTCTGACCAAGTAGAGTGAACAGTCCATTTGTTGTGAGGAGTCATCATATTGAGTATCATATATTTCTCTTTCCCCTCTAATTTTTCAATCATTCCTTTCAGCGATTTAGTGTCGATAGGCGGTTTGTAGCACACCAAGTTTTCACCAAAATCAATCATCCACGGATGATCTTGATAGATAGATTGTCGCCCTGTTAGTGTTCGCCATGGAATGAGCTCATGCACATTGGTGTAACCTGCATTATAGGAAACGTCATGCGACTCTATTCCACTCCAAGTGGGAGAAGTAATAACTTTTCGAGGTTGTTGAATTAAGTCTTTAAGTCTAATCTGTTCGTCTTCGCGCTTAGCCGCCAAGTGGCGATGTTTGCGTCCTGTTATTTTTTCTAAAGCTTCCCAAGCTTTAACGGCTACTTTTCCGTTGGTTTCGGGTGCTAAAGTTAAGATCATCTCGGCAGCATGTATGTCGGTTTCTAACAGCGCTCTTCCATTGGATTTGTGTCCGATAGTAGATGATAGATTTAGTTTCTTCAATAACTCTACCTCTTCTTTTGTATCCCAACTGATGCCTTTTCCACCATTCCCTAACTCTTCCATAAGTGGACCTAACGATGTGAATCGCTGGTAGGTATTTGGATAATCGCGTGTTACTTCAATAATATCTGACATGTTTTTGCCAGGTTTCAGTTCCAGATCATCCACCTTCCAATCTTTGGCATAAGCTGTTTCTGACAACTCCATTGGCGAGTCGTGTTGCATGGGTTGCAGCACAACATCTTTTTCCACTCCAAGATGACCAGGAGAAAGTTTAGAAACCTCTTTTGCTATTCCTTTAAAGATGTTCCAATCGGTTCGTGCTTCCCACACAGGGTCAACAGCATTGGTAAAAGGGTGTATAAATGGATGAAGGTCAGTAGTACTTAAATCATTTTTTTCGTACCATGTGGCTGCTGGTAAAACTATATCGGAGTGTAGAGCAGAAGTGGACATTCTAAAATCGAGCGTCACCAATAAATCTAATTTTCCTTCTGGTGCTTTATCGTGCCATTTCACTTCTTGGGGGAGTTGTTTGCCTATTGCTTTTAAGTCTGCGCCCATCACACTGTTTTGTGCGCCCAGCAAGTGCTTCATAAAATACTCCATCCCTTTGGCGCTTGAGGCCAATAGATTAGAGCGCCATATAAACATGTTTCTGGGGAAGTTCTTTGGATCATCGGGATCTTCTGAGGCTATAGATAATTCATTGCTCTTTAATTTTTGTGTGATAAAGTTTTTTACATCTTTACCTTGTTCGGCTGCTTGTTGTCCCAGTTTAATGGGGTTGTCGTTTAATTGTGGACTTGAAGGCAACCAACCCATTCGTTCAGATTTTATGTTGCAATCAATTACCGACATCATGTTCCACTTTTCTTTGTCGGCCAATGGAGAGATTAATTCAGAAAGACCAACTTTTTCGTAGCGCCACTGATTGGTGTGCATGTAGAAATACGAAGTTGCATTCATATGTCGAGGTGGACGTTGCCAGTCTAATCCAAATGCAAGTGGTGTCCAGCCCGTTTGTGGACGAAGCTTTTCTTGACCTACATAATGCGACCATCCTCCGCCTGACTTACCAACACATCCACAGAATATGAGCATGTTTATTGCACTGCGGTATATCATATCTGTATGATACCATTGGTTGACACCGCAACCAATAATAATCATAGACTTACCTTCTGTTTTCTCTGCATTCTCGGCAAACTGTCGTGCAGTGGATATTATATGTGATGCAGGCACACCTGTTATTCTTTCTTGCCAAGCTGGTGTGTAAAGCGCATCTTCTGAGTAATCGGGAGAAGGAGCATCACCAGGAAGTCCAAGTGAAAGGCCATAATTAGCAATAGTTAGATCATATACTGTGCAGTAGAGAAATTTTCCATCGGGAGATTTACGTACAGGTATTTTCCTATCAACTATCTCATCGTGCTTAGTTGCGTTAAAGTATTCGTTTTTGTAATCGTTTCCACCAAAATATGGGAAAGAAACCTCTTTTACTTCATCAAAGTTGTTTGAAAAAGAGAGTTGTGGTGAAATTTCCTCGCCTGTTAAGACATTCACCATCTCTAAGTTCCATTTCTGACTCTTGTCCCAACGCGAGCCTATAGTTCCATTAGGTATTACAAGCTCTTTGCTCTTTTCATCAAAAAGCAATGGTTTCCAGTCAGCATTCTCTTCTGTTGCATATTTTGCATCCAAATCGCTGGCTCTAACAACTCTACCAGCCACAAACCGTCCATTCTTCTCTTCTATCTTTACCAAGAAGGGCAGGTCGGAATATTGTTTTACATATTTCTCAAAATAGGGAGTCCTTTTATCTAGATAAAACTCTTTGAGTATCACATGTCCCATAGCCATACCCAGTGCAGCATCAGTGCCTTGTTTTGGTTTGATCCAAAGGTCCGCAAATTTGGCTGCTTCATTAAAATCGGGTGATATGTTGATTGTTTTTGTGCCTTTGTAGCGTACTTGTGTATAAAAGGGAGCATCGGGAGTTCGGGTTACGGGAACGTTAGACCCCCACAACATTAGAAACGAAGAGTTGTACCAATCTGCACTTTCAGGCACATCGGTTTGTTCTCCCCAAGTTTGTGGCGAGGAAGGTGGCAAATCGCAATAGAAATCATAAAAGCTAAGTATTGTTCCACCCATAAGGC
>CAZBVD010000286.1:0-2790 GCA_964495235.1 uncultured Dysgonomonadaceae bacterium
TTTCCACTTAATGCGATTTGCTCGCCCTTAGCAACAGGTATTTCGTGTGGCTCAAGGTAGAGGTTCACTCTGTAGCTTTCATTTTCGTATTGTTTAGTTTCAACATAGTCTGTTATATGTTTAGCAAAACTGTTGAGATGACCATATACTGATGTGTGGCCTAATTCGGGGTGATCTATGTAAAGCGCTAGTCCGTATCCGCCTGGCGAAACTGATATGCGCGATATATAACCATTGCCAATTGCAAAAACAGGTTTGTTGACTACTTGTTGGGTTTTGAAATCTATGCCCGAGTGAAAATGATTGTTACGCAATTCGCCGAAACCTGCACTCAGAGCAGGTGGTATGTTTAATGGCTCGCTATATTGTGCATAGCCCGATGTTTGCACTATTAGTAGCAGTAGTAGTATATAGGGTAGAGTGTATCTTTTTTGTTTCATGGTGCGAAGATAATTAAAAATTATGGAGGGGCAATTGTGTGTGGTTATGTGTATGAGTATGTGATTGCTTTTTTTGTGCAGAGATATTGCATTTGTCTTTAATTATGTTTCACGGGCAATGACATAAAAAAAGACGCCCGTAAAGGACGTCTCTTTAAAGTGTATATAAATTGCTATTATTATTGATTACTCTTTAAGTAATTGTGCATAAGGCGTGTAATGAAATAGTTGAGTGTTTTATTTTAAAACGCCGTCCATCCACTATCAGCCACTATGCATTCCCCGTTAATAAAACTAGAATCATCTGTAGCCAAAAAGAGTGCAATGGTAGCAATCTCTTCGCTCTTTCCACTGCGGGGGTTTCCGCAAGTGCTAGGCATAATTACATCAATTCCTGTTTGGTTCAAGTCTTTCATATATTCGCCTGAACCCACCTCTGTGTCTACACCACCTGGACAGATGGCATTGCAACGGATGTTCTTTCTAGCATACATAAAGCCTGTGTTTTTAGTCAATCCTATTATGGCATGCTTAGACATTGTGTATGCTGCACCAGCTCTTGCACCATGAAGGCCGCCAATTGAGCTTACATTGATGATGTTGCCTCCACCTTGTTTCAGAAAACAGTTGACAGCTTTACGCGTACTATAGAAGGGAGCCATAACATTGATATCTGTTAGGTTTTGCATCATCTCGTCAGATACTTCACCAATGGGACTAAAATCGTCCATAACCCCAGCATTGTTTACTAGGATATCAAGCTTGCCTTGGTCTTTACAAGCAAGATCGATGATACGCTCCGATTGCTCTCTGATTCTAAGATCGGCCGAGTAGGGGATTACCTTTCCTGCAAAATCTTTTGTACACTCTTGCAGCTCTTTTAGCCGCTCTGTTCTACGTGCAACAGCATATACTACTGCACCTTCTTTAGCGAATAGTGTGGCTATAGCTCTGCCAATGCCCGCACTAGCTCCTGTAACGATAGCTACTTTTCCTTCTAATTTCATAACATGTTTTTTATAGATTAAACTTATAGTTTTTATTGTCTAAAAATAGGCATATATTATGAGATAAGCAAATGAAAGTGAATTAATTATGAGTTATGTGAAAAGTGTTTGGCAATTAGCTATCCAACTAGCGCAGTTTTACAATCTGAGCTTCAAGTATCATCATCCTTACGATTTTTTTAATGATGCAAAGCGGAAAGAAATATGCTGTAAAACGATACAATAGTAGCAATTCTTAATTAATGAGGGTGTTCAGATCTATATTTCTTTGATTTTATAACTATCTAAACGCATTAAATAGCCGTATCTGCACCCTCATTCAATTAATCGGACCCCGTATCTCGTGTTTCGAATATTGAATAGCTATTTACCCCTTAATTATCAACCCTTATCTCTTAATTATTAAACTGGAAACCTTCTTTCTACATTCAACAATTTTGATTATTTTTGTAACTAATAAAAACATGTTTATGACTAAAAAAATAAGAGCAGCCATAGTGGGCTACGGTAATATAGGAAGGTATGTTGTAGATACTATCAATAATACCCCCGATTTTGAAGTGGCAGGAGTAGTTCGTCGCAATATTGATGAGGTTCCTACAGAGTTGAAAGAGTTTGTAGTAACAGATTCCATCCATAAGCTTACTAATGTTGATGTTGCTATATTGTGTTTGCCCAGCCGATTATTAGAAATATCAGCAAAGGAGATTCTAGCTATAGGTATCAATACAGTAGATAGTTTTGATATTCACTCAAAAATAGTAGCGCTCAAAGCATCGCTCAATAGTGTAGCAAAGAAACACAATGCTGTGTCTGTTGTGTCTGCAGGATGGGACCCTGGTAGCAACTCTACAGTAAGAGCACTAATGCAAGCAATGGCGCCCAGTGGCATCACTTACACCAACTTTGGGCCAGGTATGAGCATGGGGCATTCAGTGGCAGTAAAAGCTTTTGATGGAGTAAAAGATGCTTTGTCTGTAACTATTCCTACTGGAACAGGTATTCATCGCCGCATGGTATATATAGAAATTGAAGATGGTTACAAACTAGAAGAAGTGGCTGAAGCTATAAAGCGTGACGATTATTTTGTGAATGATGAAACACATGTTTTTGAGGTTGACGATGTGAACTTGTTGAAAGATATGGGCCATGGTGTGGCAATGGAACGCAAAGGTGCTTCGGGAAGCACACAAAATCAGCTCTTTTCGTATAATATGCGCATTAATAATCCTGCACTTACAGCTCAGATGTTAGTAAATGCTGCTCGTGCATCTATGAAACAACAACCAGGAGCATATACACTTATAGAGATTCCTGTGGTTGATTTATTGCCTGGCGATACG
>CAZBVD010000287.1:0-2789 GCA_964495235.1 uncultured Dysgonomonadaceae bacterium
CGTGATTTAAAGAAAAAAGATTTTGGCATTGACATTGAAAACGGATTTATACCAGTATACGAAGTTCCAGCAGACAAGAAAAAAGTTGTTTCTGAACTAAAAGCTGCTTCTAAAAAAGCAGAACTAGTATGGCTTGCCTCGGATGAGGACCGTGAGGGAGAAGCTATTTCATGGCATTTGTATGATGAGCTTGGGCTTGACGCAGAAAAAACAAGACGTATTGTATTTCATGAGATAACAAAGACTGCTATTCTTAAAGCTATTGAAAACCCAAGGGCCATAGATAATAACCTTGTTGATGCTCAACAAGCGCGTCGTGTATTAGATCGTATTGTGGGATTTGAGCTTTCGCCTGTTTTGTGGCGAAAGATTAAGCCATCTCTTTCGGCAGGTCGTGTTCAGTCGGTAGCTGTAAGGCTTATTGTTGAACGTGAGCGAGAGATTAGAGATTTTACGTCAACAGCTGCATACCGTATAGTTGCTGTATTTACTAAAGAGGAAAACGGACAAATATATGAGCTGAAAGCAGAATACAACAAAAGATTAAAAACGAAAGAAGAAGCGTTAGAATTGTTAGAGCAATTAAAAACATCTTCATTTGAAGTTGCTGATGTTACAATGCGTCCAGCTAAAAAAACTCCTGCAGCTCCTTTCACCACATCTACATTACAGCAAGAAGCTTCAAGAAAGCTTGGCTTTTCTGTAGGCCAAACTATGATGGTGGCTCAAAGGCTATATGAATCGGGAAAGATAACATATATGCGAACCGACTCGGTAAGTCTATCAGGCTTGGCTATCAATGTAGCAAAAACAGAGATTACGTCGCAATATGGAGAAGAGTATGTCAAAATAAGACAATATACCAATAAGTCGAAAGGAGCACAAGAGGCTCACGAGGCCATTCGTCCTACTTATATGAATACTCACGAAGTAAGTGGAACTGCACAAGAGAAAAGACTATATAGTCTTATCTGGAAAAGAGCTATTGCTTCGCAAATGGCCGATGCTCAGTTGGAAAGAACTACAGTTAATATAAGTGCATCTGAAGCAGACGGAAGATTTACTGTTACTGGTGAAGTAATTAAATTTGATGGATTCTTGCGCGTGTATCTTGAGGGAACTGATGATGAGGATACTGAAAAGGATACTGGTATATTACCTCCCATTAAGAAAGGCGAACCATTAACAATGATTGAAACTGTAGCCACTCAGCGTTTTACATTAAAACCACCTCGTTATACTGAGGCTGCATTGGTTCGCACAATGGAGGAATTGGGTATTGGTCGTCCATCAACTTATGCTCCAACTATCTCTACTATTCAAAACCGTGGATATGTTGAAAAGGGAAATGTTGAGGGTGTTGAAAGGGTATATAACGTACTAAAACTTGCCAAGAATAAAATAAAAGATACTGACAAAAAAGAAATTGCTGGTGCCGATAAAAACAAACTTATACCTACCGATATTGGTCTTGTAGTAAATGACTACTTGGTAGAGAATTTTGCATCTACATTAGACTATAATTTTACAGCTAAGGTTGAGAAAAACTTTGATAAGGTTGCTGAGGGTAAAATTGAGTGGAAAAAATTGATTGAAGAATTTTATAATGTTTTTCACCCAAAGGTGGAGGCAGCTATTAATGAAAAAACAGAGCACCGTGCTGGAGAGCGCGTGCTAGGTGTTGATCCAAAATCTGGGAGGCCGCTTTCTGTGAAAATTGGCAGATATGGTCCGCTTGCACAGATTGGCGAGAAGGAAGATGAAGAAAAACCATTGTTTGCAGGGCTAAGAAAAAACCAATCAATAGAAACTATAACCCTGGAAGAAGCTTTGAAGCTTTTTGAATTGCCTCGTGTAGTGGGCAATTATGAAGAAGCAGAGATGACTGCTGCTGTTGGGCGTTTTGGTCCGTATATTAAGCACGAAGGAAAGTTCTATTCGCTACCCACTGAACTTGATCCACACAAGGTGAATGAGGATGAGGCTATAGAGGTTATAGAGAAAAAACGCAAGGAAGATAAAGAGAAGATTATTCAAATATTTGAAGAAGAGCCAGGATTGATTGTTCAAAAAGGTAGATATGGTCCTTATATCTCTTTTGAAAAGAAGAATTATAAGATACCTAAAACAGTGAATCCAGAAGAGTTAACGCTTGAAGATGTGAGAAAAATTATCAGCGAAACTGAGCCTTCAAGGTCTAGAGCAAAGGGAAAATCTAAAGCAAAAACTACTACTAAGGCAAAAGCTAAGCCTAAATCAGTGGCTGCAAAAACAAAGACTAAGTCAACGACCAAGCCAAAAGCGAAAACAACTACAACTAAAACTACTGCCAAGACTAGTCCTAAAAAAGAAAAATAGTGAGCAGTTGGTTTATACACAGAGTTTAATTTGCAACGCCTATAATTATAAAGAGAGGATTATAATATGAAACAGTTATCAAATTTAGGTAAATATATTACGACCTTACTCATTGGTTTTTTCACCTCGTCTGCAACTTGGGCACAAGATTCAATTTCTGCTATTGTTGATGATTTTGAAATAGATATTGCTATTATAGATAAAGGTCCTTTCTATGCTCAATTATGGTTTTGGGTTGTTCTAGGAATTGTGTTTCTGCTTATTTTGATACTTTTGATACGTGGAGGGGGAAGCAGAAAAGTGAATTCTCAGAAAAAAGAAGATGAGAAAGATGAGTAGTTCTTTAGGTTGAATTTAATAATACTAGAAGATATAATATAAAGAGGTTGATCAATAAATTTTGGTCATCCTCTTTTTTTAGCACCTATATA
>CAZBVD010000288.1:0-2782 GCA_964495235.1 uncultured Dysgonomonadaceae bacterium
TAACAGTATATAAAGCTCCAAACGCTATTGTTCAATACAGTTTAGAAGTGAAAGATCCTGAAGATCATACTTGGAGTTATGCTATAGAGGGCGATACAGAGGGAGTAACTCATAGTCGCGAAAAAGGCGAAGATATTATTAAACTGTCAATAAGACCTCTACTTGAAGTGGGTGACTACAAGCTTAATGTTACTCTTAAAGATAAGTTAGGAGCAGAATCAAAAACTGAAATATCCTTTAGAATTTTAGAGCTTTCGCCTCCTACAATAGTTAAGGCAATAGATCCTCAATTATTAGGTGTTGAAAATGGAGATGTTGTACTAGACTTGAATGAATATTTCAAACAAAAAGAGATGCTTCCAATAACTTTTACTGCTAAGCCTGAAAAAGGAAATATTTTAACAGCTAGCGTAAATGGTGAAGGTACTTTAGCACTAAAAGCACAAAAGACAGGAGAAACAAATGTAAAGGTTGTTGCCAATAATGGGTACAAAACTAGCGAAATGAGTTTTAAAGTACAAGTAACGCAAGATTTAAGTAAAACGGTCTACTCTGTTTGGCCAATACCTGTAGTTGATAATTTAAATGCATGGATAAACCCAACATATAAGAATGCTAACTTTGTAATTACTACTCCCAGAGGAGAAGAGGTTATAAATAAAAATGAAAACACTAATAGTGAAAGCATTGCCACTATTGATTTAAGCAACTTATCGCCGGGTACTTATACACTAAAAATAGAAACTTCAGGCGAAACATTTACTAAAACAATTGTAAAACAATAAAAACATTCAATATGTCAAGAAATAATATATTATCACAACCTTTTTTCCGTGCATTCATTTTAGGGCTGCTTATAGTAACACCAGCTTTACTTTCAGCACAGAATCGATCTCTTCCGATATTAGAAGAGAATCCTGATGCACGAAGTATGGCTATGGGAAATGTTTCGTTGATGAGCACAGATCGTAATTATCTTTACGTCAATCCATCATCAATATTTTACAGTGCCAATAAATATAGTGTAAGCGTAAATGGAACTTTCTTTCCTAAAAACGACGACGATGTGTCGGGTAGATTATTATACGGCAATGCCTCTGCAGCATGGCGCTTTGCCGTCAGGCATGCAGCTTTTATTGGATATCGCTACCTTGGCGGAGAAACAATTACTGGAGTAAAAGATCAGTACAACACCCCAGGAGATGAAATTAAACCCCTTGATTGGAGTTTTGATTTTGGATATTCATTTAAAATAAACGAAAAGCTATCTGCCTTTGCAAGAGGTTCTATTATTCAACAGAAGTTTGAAGAGTCGAACAATGCATTCTCGTTTAGTCTTGGTGGAAATTACAGAACTAGTTTAAACTTAGGTAGCATGGAGTCGCAATTAAATATTGCTGCACGAGTATTAGATCTTGGCCCTGCTATAGAAAGCAGCTCTGAGATAAAATACGATCTCCCAACATCGGCTCAAGCAAGTGCCGACTTGTCATTGCCTTTGTCTGACATGAATGAGTTGAATATTGCAGTAGGTGGCAGGTATTTTTTACCCTCAGATGCTACACTACTTACAGTTGGAGCAGGTGCTGAATATACGTATAACAACCTAGTATCTGCACGTGCAGGATACAACTATGGCGAGAACGAAACAAGCAGAACAACAGTAGGGTTTGGTTTAAACATCAATTTTTTAAGCGTTGACGCAGCTTATTCAATTGCAAATGATACAGACTTCAATATGTTTCATATGGGACTAACTGCACGATTCTAATAATTGAAACTCCCATACAGTATTTAATATAAAAGGGTTTCCAGCATCTGTTGGGAACCCTTTTATATTAAAATAATCACACACGAGAAGATCTTTAAATTAACTGTAAACATATCTACCGTGGTAGATAAGACGATTGTGTCTTGAAAATTGCATCTACCGTGGTAGATTTGTTTGGGAGAGTAAAAAAGATGCTTTTCACACAGAACATTATAATTTTAATTCACAAATGGAGCGATAACAACCACAGGATAGATAAAACACACGATTAACATACACATTTAAGATTTGAATTTGTTTTTCAAGCCATAAACAACCAATATTCTTAAAACAAAAGAAAAACAATAAAATAAATGCTCACAAAAGGCCAGTAAATTTCTTTCTTATGCCTTTAGCATCATATCTACCATGGTAGACAAGAATTTCTGCTTTTTTCTCAATATCTACCGTGGTAGATATGTTTGGAGAAAGTATTTCACAGTTTAGCAGCGACTATACAAACCCAATTAGAAGATACTGCTCTTTATCCATCACTTCTAACTACGTATATAAAACCAAACTGCAAAAAATTTGTTACAAACAAGATTGCAGTAAAGCCAGTTATGATACCTGCAGAGATATTGCTGTTATTCGTCTACTACTCTCCATCATTACGCCTACAACAAACAAAAAAACTCCAATCTTAAATTGTTTAAGATTGGAGTTTTTAATATTTAATGCTTCAAGCTAAAACTTATCTAATAATATTTAGCTTCTTGTCAGCTCTATTTAATCGTTTAGTAAGATCTTTTGCAATCCTATCCCTAGAGTCTTTGTTTAGCATACTAGCTGTTGGAGTTTCCTCAAATTCAAAATAGTTCATTGAGAATACTGGCTCTCCATCCAACACATCAGTAAACCTAACACCTCTTGGTACTACCATGAGTCCTTTTTCAGCATTGAAGTAAAACTCGCTACCTTGGTTTTCCATGTAGAACACAAATCCTGAGGATTCTAATAATGCTAAAAATT
>CAZBVD010000289.1:0-2767 GCA_964495235.1 uncultured Dysgonomonadaceae bacterium
CATAAAACTTTAATGAATCATCATAACAATGTCAGTGGTGGAGTATTGCGAAGCAGTTCTGAGCCTATGAAGGTAGTATCGGGAAGATATGGTGATATTAAAGTACTTTATGAAGCCCCACCCTCTAAAGACTTACCGCTATTGTTGGAGCAGTTTTTCCAGTGGTATAGAAGTTTTGAGGAATCAACTTTAGGTGCAATAGGTGAAGCAGTTATCTTATCGGGTTTGGTGCATCTTTATTTTGAAACGCTACACCCATTTGAAGATGGCAATGGTAGAATTGGTCGTGCTATTAGCGAGAAGGTGTTGGCAGAAAAATTGCAGAGTCATCTATTTATTAGTCTATCTTCATCCATTGAAAAAAATAAAAGTTCGTATTATGATGAATTAAAAAAGCGCAACGCAATTTAGAAGTGACAGATTGGTTGATATATTTTATTGACATATTGATACAAGCCTTAAAAGAAACGGTAGACGTTGTGCAATTTGTGCGGAAGAAAACAGAGTTTTATTACCGATACAATGCAGCCTTAAATGAACGACAAAGAAAAGCAATAAATAAAATGTTTAATGAAGGGGTAGCTGGTTTTAAAGGAGGCATGACAGCTAAGAAGTATATATCTATAAATAAAACCACAAAATCGACTGCAACACGCGATTTGCAAGAACTGGTAGATATAAATATTTTTGTGAGGAAAGGAGCAGGTAGGTCTACCTCTTATGATTTGAATTTGGAGTAATGAATCAATTTCAAAATGATATTAACACTGATTGCCAAAGTTAATTGTGGAGATGGAAAGAAAAAACCTTTAGTTTTAATTTTTAAATTACATTCTTTACATATTTGTTCTACAATTTTTGTGCTTTAAATAACAATATGAATATTGAAGAATAAAACATAATGAAGTTTGCAATAGACAATTTAAATAAAAGAATAAAGCCGGAGTTTTCTGGACAAAAAGCTATATGCCCATTTTGTAATGGAATCCTTATTGGAAAATGTGGAGAAATCTATACTTGGCATTGGCAGCATCAAGCGAATGCAGATTGTGATAAATGGAAAGAGCATGAAACGGAATGGCATCGCACTTGGAAGAATAAGTTTCCTGATTCATGGCAAGAAGTAATAATAAACAAAGGTGATGAAAAGCATATTGCAGACATTAGAACTCCTAATGGTGCTATTATAGAATTTCAGAATTCATCAATATCTATTTCTACTATTAGAAAAAGAGAAAAGTTTTATAAAAATATGGTGTGGGTTCTTAATGCTATAGAATTCAAAGAAAATTTTAAGATATGGAGTTTAGTAAAAGCTAAAAAAAAAGAAATAGAAACTATTTATTTTGACGAATTAAGATACCTGGATAAGAATATCTATCAAAATAAAAGTTCTATAAAGACTGACATTGAAAAAAAGAGAAAAGAGATTGATATAAAAAAAAATGAGACAATCTATAAAACTATAAAGCAAAAGAAACTTAAAGACTACTATGAGAGTTTAGAAGAATTAGCAAGTTCAATAATTGACAAATGGCTGCACAGAAAACAATACTATAATTCCGATTTAAGCGAGGTTATTAATAACCTTAGTGTTGATTATGAAGAATTATTTGGTAGTGAAACTCTAAAGATAAGTAAACTAAAAGATGAAGTTGATAAAGTTAAGAAGCATTTGATTCGCATATCCGAACTACCCACTAAACAAATGAATAATAAGACATATTGGGTTGTAGAATATGATAAAATATCAAGCACTAACTTTTCAAAAGTTAAAGCAATCTTAAAAGAAACTATGAATAGTTTGTTTTTGGAAACTATAGACTTTAAAAATGAATTTGATTTTGTAAACTTCCATTATTATAAAGATAAATATCTTTTTGTAATTGATTTAGAAAATGATATAATGTCTTGCAAGAGTTTTATTAGTAAAAATAAAAAACTAATAGAAGAATTAAATGACTCTATTGAGTTGTATAAAACTGAAGTAAATAAGCAGTTTTCGGAATTAATAGAAAAAAATGTTTATGAAATAAATGAGGAAATAAAAACACTTAAAGAAAATATTCATCTCTTAGAAAGAGAATATGATGATTTAATAAGAAAGGAAACACAAGAGTTAAATTCAAAGAGAGAAAAAATAAAAGCTTATAAAAATCAGCAGAAAAAAAAGATGAATGATAACATAACTTATACAATGAGAAAGTTTAAAGGATACTATGGATTTCAATGGAAATATGAAAGAAAAAGTTGGCAAGAAGCAAACTGTCCAATATATTTTGATTTTGGCAAGGAATATTTATTTGAGTTTGTGAGGGAGCAAATCTTTAGAAAGGTTGATAAAAAAGACTTTATTAAAAAGTTTAAGACCATTTAGAGCATATTATTTTAACACGATAAAATATCGTGTTGATTTTTTATTACAAAATATTTCTTTCATTTTAAGCCATCTCACGCCACTCCCAGCTATAAAAAGCCACATTTAAAAACCTATTTATCCATTAGCACCAACTTTCTTTGCAAACCCTCTACTTTTGTCCAAGTTAATGGTTTTTGAACAATCAATTTATACAGTAAAAAGAGAGAATGGATTTTCAAACACCATATAATAAAAAAAACACCCAACCTCACACTCTTGCGTGTAAAATTGGGTGTAATACTTATAAAACACTGATAATCAGTGTTGATTGTGGAGCTGGAGGCACTAAATTATTTATATTAACCGCTCACAATAGTTCTGAAAGGTATAGGTTTTGTAAGGATCATC